>CAZXZK010000088.1:0-4551 GCA_964645295.1 uncultured Cytophagales bacterium
ATTTTCATTTAAAAAATTGGTGTTTTAGTAATAGTTTAAAAATACTAATTAAAATGAAATAAAAACTATTTGAATAGGAAATTCTACAAATCTTGGCAAATTCTTGGCATATTGGCTTAAATGGTCCATTAACTTGTTTTTAAAAATGGATTTAGTAGTAAATTATTTTTACTTGTAAATCCCCAAATCCATAGATACTTTTTCGCTTGTTGAAATCTATGAATATAGCCCCAAATGATTCTATTTCTAATGGTTTAATAAGAACGAGTAAAGTTTGTACATTATAACACTTGGGAGAAAATTAACTCCAAGACACAAATCCCTTTTGTCCTTTTAGAGCCCTCACAAGGATTAGAGCTCGTACAATCGCAATTCTCAGGTTCCATTATCGAGTAATTTGATCCTGTATCCTGAATAATAATCAATCCTTTTTCAACCTTTTAAAAATCCAAGATTGTGATTTTTGAAACTATTAGTTATCTTTGATTATTACATTTATCCTATCATCAAAGCCGTTTTCATTTTCTTCTCTAATTCTCAACGTCTCTTTATACTATTGGGTATTATACTAAACCTTTTTCTTTCCTCATGTGAGGTTCAGAATATTGTACCCCAAGAGGTAAAAATTGACCTAGAATTTGATTCAAAAATGGTTTTTTTTATTCAAAGGTCGAATGAAAACAGGGGTCATTATGATTTTTTAGCAACAATAAATTCGTCCATTAAGAAAGCTGAAATTAAATTTATAAATGAATTAGGGGGTTCCCCCACAGATTGGCAAGCCCTAGATTATAATGAAAACTCGAGGCAATTAAGTGGCCAATTTAATTTAGTAGCAGGTGGTTATAAACAAAAAATTCGTTTTTATAACCTTCAAAATCAACTGATTTCCGAATATTTTTTAGACCAAAAAGTTTCTATTGGAGAGGTTTTTGCAACAATTGGTCATTCTTTAGTAGAAGGTCAAGATCCTTATTTTCTTATGGATTATGATTTAGATTGGGTAAATATGGTTTTGTGGGATCCTATTGCCGGTACTAAACCCAATCCTTCTTTTTGGGGTAAAATGGCTAATAGTTTAATGAATAAATTTCAAGTTCCTATATTGATCTATAATTGTGGTATAGGTGGAAGTTCTTCTTATGAATGGGGGAAATCAGCTATCGGAGAAAAATTTGATTCCGGTATTTTTGATTGGGAAAAACGATACCCTTATAAATTTTTTGAAGATCGTATAAATATAAAAATTAAAAAATCCGGAATTAGAGCCATTTTAGTCATTCATGGGGAAAATGATTGGGATGATTCCGAAGAATTAATTCTAGAGTCAACCAAAATTTATGTTCAGAAAACCAGAGAATTATTTAATTTAGATAAATTAAGTTTTATTTTTGCTAAAAGTTTACAACCTCTTCAAATGGCCAATCAAAAGCAAATATTAAGTGCCCATAACCGAATTATTTCAGAAATTCCTTATTCATTTCAGGGTCCTGATTTAACCCTAATCAAAGAGCGGTGGGATGGCACCCATTTTGATTTTACTGGCTTAGAAAAAGCTGCTTCAGCTTGGGAAAAAGTCTTGGATGACAATTTCTTAAAGGCAAGTTTCCCCCTACTCAAAACCATGGAATAATGAATCGCTATTTACTATTTTTTCTATTTTTTACCTTCTTTTTGTCAGGCCAATCTCCACAAATAAATCCCTCATCCATTCAAATTGCCAGAGATGATTTTGGTGTTCCTCATATTTTTGCTCCTACTGATCCAGAAGTTGCTTATGGTTTAGCATGGGCACATGCAGAGGATGATTTTCAAACCATTCAAACCTTAATATTAACAGGAAAAGGGAAATTAGGGACTTATTTAGGAAAAAAGGGGGCTCCGGTAGATTATGTTTTTGGACTATTAAATACCAAGGAAACTGTTAGGGAGCAAATGGTTTCGCTCGATCCTAAATTTATTTCTCTCATCAGGGGCTATTTACAAGGCCTTGAAGCCTATGGAAAGGCATATCCGAAAAAGGTGCTAAATGAACATGTTTTCCCCATCAGTTTGGAAGATTATTTAGCAACCACGTTATTTTCCATTGCTGTTTTCAGTGGAGTGGAAAGAACTCTGCCTAAAATTTTAGATGGTTCAATCAGCAAGATTCCAGGTTTCACCGGAGAAGGTTCTAATGCTTTTGCTATTTCCTCTGGTAAATCTCTTAGCGGGGAACCGATGCTCCTAATCAATGCTCATCAACCGATTGAAGGTCCTACCGCTTTTTATGAAGCCCACCTACAATCAGAGGAAGGTTGGAATATTTTAGGCGGACTTTTTCCAGGTGCCCCTTTGGTTTTTCATGGCGTTACGCCAAATCTCGCTTGGGCTCATACGGTAAATTTTCAAGATAAAATCGATGTATACCAATTAAAAACAGATAAAAAACATCCCAATCATTATTGGGTTGATGGAGAATGGCTACCCTTGAATTCCTATAAAGTAAAATTGAAAATTAAAGGCCTACCCTTTCCAATTTTTAAAAAAGCCTGGAGTTCTATCTATGGACCAACCGTCAAGAGTCCTGATGGCACCTTTTTTTCTATGAGACTCCCTGCCCTAATGGATGCAGGGGCCATGCAACAATGGTATCAAATGAATCGAGCAAGAAATTTTGAAGAATTTAAAAGAGCCTTGGAACAAAACCATTTGGCCATGTTTAATATCCTATATGCAGATAAAGAAGATAATATTTTCTATGTTTCCAATGGGAAAATGCCAATCAGAAATCCGAATCCAAAATATCATTGGTCTTCCACCCTTCCAGGAAATACCAAAGAAACCCTTTGGACTGAATTCAAACCTTTTTCTGCTCTTCCCCAATATTTAAATCCTAAAGCAGGTTATTTATTCAATACCAATCATTCCCCTTTTTTAGCTACCGACGAAACCGAAAATTTGAAAAAAGAATTATTTGATCCGAATGATGGCTATGAAACTTATCATAATAACCGAAGTAAAAGAGCCAAAGATTTAATCGATCAACTGCCTAAAATTTCCTTCGAGGATTTAAAAAGAATTAAATTTGATCGTCAATTACCAGATACTATTTTATACCCATACGGACATGATGCTTCGATCATTTTTGATCTTAATACTAAGCAATATCCTTCACTAGAAAAAATCATTCAAACCTTAAAAGATTGGGATCATCAGGCTTCCCAAGAAAGTGTAGGTGCCCTTTATTATAATTTGATTTATTATAATGCCTCAAAATTTAATAATTCACCCGAAAAAGGACCATTAAAAAAAGAAGATGCCATTCGATTAATTCAATTCATCCATGATTATTTGATGGAAGAATTTGGTTCTATCGATATCAGTTTAGGTCAATTTCAACGTTTAGTTCGAGGTAATCAGGATTGGCCTCAAGCAGGGATGCCTGACGTATTAGCCGCAGTTATGACTGAACCCTGGAAAGAAGGTAAAAGAAAAATGAACAGCGGTGACGCATATATTGCTTTTGTGAAATTTCCAAAAGATGGAAGTTTGCCAGTTATTGAAACTATCAATACTTTTGGTGCTTCTAATGACCCCGAATCGCCGCATTATGCCGATCAGCGTGCCCTATACCAAGCACAGAAAACCAAGAAAATGACTTTGGATAAAGACCTAATTTTAAAGAATTCAAAAATAATTTATCATCCTTTAAGGAAATAAAGATAATTTTTTAAATTTAAGTTTAATACTCAATTTCGAATTGGTTTCCTGTCTGTTTAGATTGAATATGAACAAGGTTAGCATTATTTTTGGACTTTTTTTTACCTTTTTAAGCCTTTCTTCTTTTTCTCAGAAAATTGGAAATTATCAATTTTATAATCTCCCACAAAATAATCAACTGTTTCCTAGGGATAATACTAATCAAGCAAATATTGCCATTAAACTTATTAAACCACTTAATTTTGAAGAAGTAAAACTTTACGTTTTTAAAAATAAAGAATTTTTTAAAATCATTAGTCCTAGTCTTTCTGGGAATCAATATCAATTTGATTTAACCATTCCTGCCGAATTATCTGAATTTGACCTTTCCTTTTTCGGTTATCAAAATCAGGGAAAAGATTCCGTATTAATGACCCATCGGTATGACTTGGTTGCTGGTGATATAATCCTTGTTTCTGGCCAATCCAATGCTAAATTAGGCCCGATTAATCAAAATGTTTATCATGGTGAATGGTTTAGAACCTTTGGGATTAACCAAGCTGAACCCAATTTAGATTATGTTTATCCTTTAGGGGATACTTTGTGGAATAAATTAGAAGTGGATTTGAACAAAGACCCAATAAAAGCCGATGTTTTGGGTTTAGGCGTTGGGCCTTTTGTAGCTGAATTAGCCAGAACCATTATAGAATCAGAGGAAATCCCCATTGCTATTATCACCAATGCCGTTCCATCTTCAAATATGGATTTTCATTTAAATTTGGACAAAAACTTTCAATCTCCAAGAGGAGGAGATATTTTGAATTATAAAGTCCAAAACTTTTCCCTTAATAACAGTGAGATATTTACATT
>CAZXZK010000088.1:4561-8189 GCA_964645295.1 uncultured Cytophagales bacterium
GGGTGAAGCAGAAATTTTAGCCAATAAAATCCCCACCTGGTTAGGAAAATTTGAAAACTTGCTTGATTTTTGGAAAAAAGAATACCCTAATTTAAAACGTGTTGCCATCCCCCAGTTGAATGTCTATCCTTTTACAGCAGATTATTCTGCCCTTTTAAGAGATGAAATTCGAAAAATGGTCAATGATCAAGAAGAATTAATTGGTTGGGCTACCATCGGTACAAAAGGTTTTGATGGCCTCCATTACTACGGTACAAAATACCACCAAGAGGATGGAAATCTGTATTTATTTGAAAATGAGGGCTATTTACAATTAGCTCAAGAAATTGGCCGACTTATTTTAAAAGAAGTCTATGGCCGAAATCTTTCTCATGAAATTTATAGCCCCAATATTCAAAAAGCCTATTTTTTCGATATTAATACTCGGTCTAAAGTCGCTCTTGAATTTGATAAAGGACAAAGTTTAGCTTTCACTGCCGATACAACGGTAGTCGATCTCAATGGTCAGTCACATTCTTTCCAATTTAAAAATAATTTTTTCTACGATGCCTATAATTCTAAATCAATGGGGCCTTATATTGATTCAATTAAAGTGGAAGGGAATGTGTTAAAATTATTCTTTAATATCGAATATGACGGAAATTTAATCAGTTATGTTCCGGAATTTCATCAAAAATTTGATGGGAATAATTTTCAAGAACTCTACCCCTATCCGGGTCCTTATTTAAAAAACTCTCTGGGAATGAGAGCCTTCGGTTTTAGTAATATTAAAATTACTGAGAACTTCCCCTATTCAGATGAATTTAACTTATTTCCCAATCCTTCAGACGAACATATTGAAATTTTATGGCCGGCTACTGTGAATGGAACCATTATAATTTCTACTATTAACGGACAAGAAATTTTTCGAAAATTGGTTGAAAATACCCGATATACTTATGTTAATGCCAGACATGAAAATATGAGCCCAGGTCTTTATTTAATAAGTTTTATCAGTAATGAAGGAAATATGACAACCAAAAAACTCATTTTACGATAATTCCTACTAAATAGGAATTAAATTTATATATCTTTATTTTTGCATAGAAATTCATATTTAATGATCCAATACTTTGATTTAACGCTTCATGATTTAGAAAAATCTTTAATATCATTTGATTTATCCGTGGTTATCCCCGTTTATAATGAAGAAAAAAACATTGAGCAAGTTCTTTCAGATTGGGACAAAAAATTAAATGAATTAAATATCCATTATTGCTTTGTCTTAGTCAATGATGGTTCAAAGGATCAATCCTTAGAAATTATTAAAAAATTGAATTTCCCTATTTATTTATTGAATAAACCAAATTCTGGTCATGGGCGGTCTATTCGCCTGGGATATGATTTTGCCGTTCATCATATTGGTTCTGAATTCATTTTTCAAATAGATAGCGATGGCCAATGTGACCCCAAATTCTTTCCCTCCTTTTGGGAAAAGCGACAGGAAAATGATTTTATCATCGGGGTAAGAACTAGCCGTGGAGATGGTCTTATCCGCAAACTAACGTCGAAAATTTCCTGGCTTATCACCTCGCTTTTAACTTCCATTAATTTAAAAGATCCTAATACTCCCTATCGTTTATTTAAACTTCCTGTTTTAAAAGAAGCTTTAGAACAAATCAATGAATCCTTTGATATCCATAATATTGCTTTAACTTATGTTATTTTTAAAAAGAAGCAGAAGATTCAAACGATTGAAATAGATTTTCCGGATCGAATTGGAGGTGAAAACTCAATCAATGTGTTAAAAGTCTTTCAAATGGGCTTAAATATGCTATTTGATATGTATTTTTTAATTAAAAAATTGAAAAAATAGTCTATCTTTCGAGATGAAGAAAATTTTAATCGTCGGTTCTGGTTTATCTGGTTCGGTTATTGCTCGTATGCTAGCCGATAGCGGTTTGTGTAGGATTACCTTGATTGAAAAGAGAAACGAAATTGGTGGAAATGTTTTTGATTTTGATAATTCAAAGGGTATCAGAGTGCATAAATACGGTCCGCACCTTTTTCATACCAATAATGAGAAAGTAGCTGCTTTTGTTCAAAAATACGGCGAATGGACAGAATATAAGCACAAAGTCAAGGCCGTTTTGGCTGATGGGCGCTATGTAACCTTACCGGTTAATCAAGAGACTAAAAGAATCGTCGGTGAAGAAAATATCATTGAAACTTTTTATCGCCCTTATTCTGAAAAAATGTGGGCTATGAAATTGGAAGAATTAAGTCCTGAAATCATGAATCGCGTTCCGGTTAGAGATGATGATAATGAATTTTACTTTCCTAATGATCAATTTCAAATGATGCCTGTCAAAGGTTTTTCCCAATTTATTCAAACCTTATTAGACCACGAAAATATTGAAGTAAAAATCCAAACGCCATTTTCCAAAGAAATGGAAAAAGATTATGATTTTATATTCAATTCCATGCCGATTGATGAATATTATGATTTCCAATTTGGTCAATTAGAATACCGTTCAATTAAATTTCACCACTTAGATGTTCCAACTCCTAAATTATTGCCAGCCACGGTGGTGAATTTTACTCATACCGGCAAGTTCACTCGAATGACAGAATGGAAACATATTCCATTTCATGGTATCAATGATCATTTTACGACCATTACCTATGAGGAACCTTGTCACCCTTCTGAAAATAAGGAGGAGAAATACTATCCTGTAAAAGATATAAAAGGTACCAACAGAGCCCTGTACCAACAATATAAGAATATTCAAAATGAAAAAGTCGAATTTATTGGTCGTCTAGGTCTTTATGCTTATTTAGATATGGATCAATGCATCAATATTGCCCTAAAAACCTCTGAAAATTTTCTAAAAAAATTATCCTAAATCTTCTATTTTCCTAAGAGTCTACCACCATCTACATTGATGATGGAGCCTAGGGTCATTTCTAATAATTCGGTAAGAGCCCAAACGGCCTTGGCGACATCGTTTTTATTGGAAAATCTTTTTAGTGGGGTATATTCCCGTTGATTTTCGATAAAGGCTTGGTCGAAGTTTTTGGTATATTCACCTTCCACAAAACCGGGACAAATGGAGACAGTGCGTATTTCTGGGGAAAGTGCTCTTGCTAGGGAGCGGGTCATGCTATCTACAGCGGCCTTAGAGGCGCAATAGGCTACATTGGAACCAATGCCGAATTGTCCGGCGATAGAGGAAATATTGACGATACAGGAGCTTTTTTCGGAGATTTCATAGCCTTTTAATAGTAGGTTTTTTAAGGCGCGCGCCATGGCGAAACCGCCTCTAAAATTGGTTTGCATGATTTTATCAATCCATTCGTCGGTTAGGCTATCGAGGTCATGGTGGGGAATTTGGGTTGTGATACCGGCGTTATTTACCAAGACGTTGAGGTGGCCATAATTTTCTTCAATATGTTTTACGAGTGCTGCGATTCTTTCGGGGTTTGTATTCGGTGCGTGAAAAAAGGAATGCCCCGAACCTGGCAATTCATGAATGAGTTTTTCGGCTTTATCTTTGTTGGCGTTATAGGTAATAATTACTTGGTAGCCATTTTCGGCATATTGATAGGAGATTCCGGAGCCAATTTCTCCGGCCCCTCCCGTTATGAG
>CAZXZK010000089.1:0-8161 GCA_964645295.1 uncultured Cytophagales bacterium
TTTATTGGGATTAAGGGGACAAGCCAAAACCCGATTAGCACGCCTAATGATCCGATTATTGGATGAATATATTCCCATTGTTGAGGGATCTGAAATGAATGACGACCCTTTCCACCCTATTTCCTATCATGCAAGGGAAATGGTCAGGGAGATGGGAGATAAAACCCCTATTTCTTGGTTGCACAGGGATGAGCGTTTTTTTGAAAAACTCGCAACTCCAGATGTATCCGTGGCTGATTTAATTGGTGATGTCGATCCCATCAAAGCTTCCAATTTAAGACTTTCTTATTCAGATGAAAGAGTCATTCATTTTGGTATGATACCTCGGGCAAACCGTTCAATTTTTGTCATTAATGAATTACCTGATCTTCAAGCCAGAATACAAGTGGCACTATTTTCTATTCTACAAGAAAAAGAAGTTCAAATTAGGGGATTTAAATTGAGAATGCCATTGGATATCCAATTTATCTTTACGGCCAATCCGGAAGATTATACGAATAGAGGAAGTATTGTAACCCCTTTAAAAGACCGGATAGGATCTCAAATCTTAACTCATTACCCCAATGAATTAGCATTAGCAAAAAAGATCACGCAACAAGAGGCCAAGGTTAGCCCAGCTCAATCGGTTATTTATATCCCAGAACTTGCCAGAGATATCATTGAACAAATCGGTTTTGAGGCGAGAAATAATGCTTATGTAGATGCTAAATCGGGAGTAAGTGCAAGAATGGCCATATCTGCTTTGGAGAATTTATTGAGTACAGCCGAACGGAGAATGCTCATCAATCAAGAAAAAAAGACTAGCATACGATTAATGGATTTTAAGGGAATTATCCCGGCCATCAATGGAAAAGTAGAATTAATTTATGAAGGAGAACAAGAAGGGGCAGAGGAAGTGGCCAATCATTTAATTAAAGAAGCTATTGGCACCCTATTCAATCATTATTTTCCAAAGATTGAAAAATTAGAAAAACCCAATGCTAAAACCCCTTATGATAAATTATTAGAATGGTTTTATGAGGATAACCAACTTTTCATGCCAGAAAACCAATCCAATAAGGAATATGAATCTTCGCTAAGTATTCGGCCATTGGAAGATTTGGTAAAGGAATATAATCCGACCATTTCGAAGGAAGATTTACCTATTTTTAAAGAATTTCTTCTTTGGGGATTGGAATATCATAAGAAACTTCATTTAGAAAAAGCCAAAGATGGATACCAATTTAAAGATGCGATAGCCGATTATTTAAAGGGTTTTAAGTAAAATTTTGACATTAATACGACAATTTTGTATACATTTCTAAGAAACGTTACTATATAGTTTCAAAAAAATATAAAAAAATTTGTTTAAAGGTTTTAAATTAGTTGAAATTTTAAAATACCTAACCAAAAAAATAAGACCTCCGATTTTATTGGGGGTCTTTTTACTTTCCGATACAAAACTTCCCAAAAATATTTTTTAATAAATCATCATTGGTAATGCTGCCCGTAATTTGCCCTAAATGATAAAGTGCATGACGAAGATCTTGGGCCAAAAAATCATTAGTGAGTTTATTTTCAATTCCTTGTCGCACTGTCTCCAAGGTTTCTAAAGTAAGTTTCAATTGTTCAAAATGCCGAAGATTGGTGACCATCGTAGCATCCGTATTTTTTAAATCTGCCTCCACTAATTCCAACATCTTCTTCTCTAATTCTTGAATCCCCTCCCCTGTTTTAGCAGATATACAAACAGTATGCGGATGAATCGCCCAATCAGATAGCTTAAATTCTTTTACTTGATCCAATTTATTCAAAACAATAATTAATTCTGCTTCCTGTTTTGAAAATTCCTGGAAGGTCTGATTCAACCCTTGTTTGGATTCCGAAGTTAAATCTACCATCCACAAAATCAATTGGGATTTTTTTATCCAATTCTTGGTTCTCTCCACCCCTATTGCCTCAATCGTATCCGTAGTTTCTCTTAATCCTGCCGTATCAACCAATCGAAAGCGAATTCCACCGAGCGTCCAGATATCCTCTAAACTATCTCTCGTTGTACCTGCTATGTCCGAAACAATGGCTTTATCTTCCTTTAACAAGGCATTCAATAAGGTTGATTTACCAGCATTTGGTTTACCTACTAAAACCGTTGCAACCCCATTCTTGATCACATTACCAGTTTTAAAACTTTGTACCAAAGGTTCAACCTGATGAATCATCTTTTGAATTAGTCCTGTCAGTTGACTTCTATCCGCGAATTCTACTTCTTCCTCACTAAAATCTAATTCTAATTCTAACATGGATGCAAAATGGATTAATTCCTCTCTTAATAAGGCCAATTCCTTTGAAAAACCCCCTTTCAACTGGTTCATAGCCACTTTCTGACTTGCCTGCGTATCAGCGGCAATTAAATCTGCCACCGCCTCAGCTTGCGCTAAATCCAAACCCCCATTTAAAAATGCCCGCTGAGTAAATTCACCTGGATTTGCCAATCGAGCCCCTTTAGTAATAAATAATTGGATCAAAGATTCAATAATATAAGGGGAACCATGACAAGATATTTCAACCACATTTTCTTTTGTATAAGATTTAGGAGCTATAAATAAGGATACCACAACCTCATCATATACATGACCCGCATCCTGTATCTTCCCTACATGCAAGGTATGAGAAGCCTGCCCCACTAAATCTTTAGACGGAAAAACTTGGTCAACAATCTCTATAGCTTGATCCCCAGATAAACGGATGATTCCCAAAGCACCAATACCGGCAGGACTTGCCACGGCTACTATGGTATCTAAATTCATTATTGCAAAAAGTTTTGTAATTTCATGGCAACCGACATATCTCCGGATATTTTAATTTTCCCGCTCATCACCGCCATCATCGGATTCAAATCACCTGTTAAAACAGAAGAAAAGGTATCAACCGTTGTTGAAATAGTACAATCTGCCTCTAAATTTTCATTAGAAACAGTGCCGTCACCCTTCACGACAATGATTCCCTCAGGAAAAGCAAATTTAATGGAAACTCCCATACCCTGAGCTTTGGAAGCAGTTGCTGTAATTCGTTCGTTGATTTCTTGAAATGTCATATAGTAATTATTTTAACAAAATTAAAAAAATATCAGTAATTAAACGGAATTAAGTATTCCTTTTGCAAATTTCAGAAAAACTACAATAGGCACATACTTTTTTATTTTCCGTCCGCTCTATTAAACGTTTAGGATCTAATAATTGTTCTAAATGAGCCCGAAGGATTGATTGATAGAATTCCTCATTGGCTAATTCTCCTGTAAAATCTGTGGTAAATATTCCTTCCGATACCTTTCTGGTAGAAATAATTCCAGGAACAATCTTCATCGATTGATTTTTATAAGGAACCAAGGCTGGTTTGGTTTCCGTTCCTTTTAAATTTTGATTCAACAAATAAAAATAGGTCATCAATTGAAATAATTTTGGAGAAAATTCTTCATTCATGAAATTTTCGATGGTATTTCCATGGATCTTAAGGTCCTTCCCATCCATAGCCCCTGTTTTATAATCTAGAATCCGTATTTCATTTCCTAAAACATCTACTAAGTCGACATGACCTTTCATTTTTAGTTGAATAGGTTCGTTTTCCACCATAATCTCCAAATAGCTATTAAATTCTTCCTCTGCAAAAAGCGGTAGAGAATAAACCTGACCTTCTTTTAATTGATTTTGATAATAGTTCATTAAGCTCTGGCTGACAACCTCCCTTAAAACAAAATTAAAACCTCTTTCAATATCAAAACTTCCATAATCTCTTTTCAATTCATTCAAAGAAGTTATTAATTCATCTTCTAAGGATTGAATCTTTTTTTGATACCATTCCTTGGAATAAGATTGTTTGGCTTGGATTAATTCCTTATTTCCCATTTCTAGGATTTTATGAATCCAGGAGCCCAAGGCATCAGTGCCTAATTCTTCGTCTTGAACTCTATCCTCTCGGATACCAATAATATTGGACCAATAAAATTTTAAATGGCAAGAGACTAAATTTGAAAAACTGGTCGGAGATAATCCTCTTTCTCTTAAATAGCCTTTAATTTCTTGGATAATTTCAGGGCTCTTCCTAATGGAATAGGAAGCCTCTTTCATTGGTTCAATTTCTTTTCGATTAGTTCCAACATGTATCTCCTTCCAGCTTAAATGCGGGTTGATTTTTGGCCAATCGAGCCTTAATTGCTGAATAAAACGACTCTCCTCTTGGGCCAGCCCTTTTTCACTTGGAAGGATAGTCATCAAAATCACTTCTTTCGGTCTTTGCAATAAACGATGGAAATGGTAGGATGTAACAGCATCTGCCTGTGTTCTTGTGGGCAGATCAAAAGCCTTCATGGTGGAGATATCATAAGGAATCAAGGAGTCTCGACGACTTGAACGCGGCAGCACTTCTTCGTTAACAGAAAGAATCATCACTCGATCAAAATCCAAGGTTCGAGTTTCTAATAAACCCATGACATTTAAGGTCCGTTTTACCTGTCCTTCAAAACTGATTTTAACAGTCGATAGATTTTGTCGCAAAAAAGAACGCCCAACTTTTAAATCATTTAATTCTTCTGCGTCGAATGAATCCTTTAATTTATCAATTAATTCTTTGGCTAAAAAAACGGCTTCTCTTTGTTCAGGATTGAAATCCTTGGAAAGGTTTTTTAAGATATGAATCAATAATTCAGATAAAGCTTGAAGAATGGCATGAAATTTTAATCCATCCGGTAAAAAAACGGCTTTAAACAAAGGGAATTCTTTTTCATATTCTTGCAATTTTTCCAGGGGAATGAATAAGGGATAAAGCTTAAAAATTTCATGGATGGAAGAACTAAAACTTAATTCCTGAGAAGAACGTTTTTTTAAATAAGAATCAATCAATGGATTGGAAAGGAATTTTTGAATTAAATCTGTATCAAATTTTCCAAGATCTTTGTTTAAATATAATTCCCAAAAGTCCTCAATTAATCGAAAAACCTGGGTATTTCTTAATGGATAACCCATGGTAATATTTAAACGATCTTTAAAATTCCCTAAATAATCTAAAAAAGAGCCCAATAATTGTTCATCCCCTAATACCAAGGCAATATCTTCTTGGTTTCCGTAGGTCAACTCCCACTCTTTTATTTTATTCAAGGCCCAATAGACCTGTGTAGAACGATTTTTTACCTTTACGATGCTAACCTCCTTGGGAGAATTTCGATAATAATCATTTTTCCATAAAAAATCGCCTTGGCCTAAAGAATTTTGACCTTTGAGATCAGCATAATTTCGCAACCAATAACCTGCCCTATGATAGGGGTTTTCCAAATA
Source organism: uncultured Cytophagales bacterium (assembly GCA_964645295.1). Classification (GTDB taxonomy): domain Bacteria; phylum Bacteroidota; class Bacteroidia; order Cytophagales; family Spirosomataceae; genus CAZVFE01. The sequence goes on from CAZXZK010000089.1 coordinate 5,307, forward strand.
ATAAGCATCTGTATCCCATAAAATAGCTGAATTTTCCGAAGCGAGTATTTTTCGAATTATTTCTTCTTCCGATTTCGATAGGGCATTAAAGCCTAAAAAATAACATTTTGAAAAGGAAATAGGGAGTGGTTTTCCAGCATTTAAATTCTCGACTAATTTTCGAAATAATTGACCTCGATAATAGAGATTCTTTTTTTCTAATCTTGCTTGTAAACGAATATAAACCTCCAATAAATTTTCATGGAGTTTGAAATAAGCCTTCGTATTTTCTGTTAATAAGTTCTCTTTATCTTCAGTCCCTAATTCTTCCGCCCATCGATCTATAGATTTTGCCTCCGATAAATAGTCAAATAAATCTTTCGGAGGTACTAAATACATATCCAAAATGTCAAAATCCTTCAACATAATAGGACCCCAACCCATAAACTTATCTAAACTTAAATTGGGTTCAACAGATTTAAAGGTTTGATAGGCCTCAATTAATAAATCCGTTGGAGCCATCAATTTGGATTCTGTAGCTAATAGAACAAATTCTTCTAGGGAATAGATCTTAGGAGCAAAAAATGGCGTTGGAAAAACCCTTGCCAAGGCCTTTTTTAAATATAAACCGCCCCTTTTGGAAGGTAATACCATGACAATATCCTTCAATTCCTGTACAGAATGATTTCGGGATAAGTGTTCAGCAATTTCATCTAAAAACCCTTTCATTGAATTAAGTTAAGGAGAAATTTAGAATCAATCAAATAACTGCCAGACAACCCCGAGGGCAAAGCCACGAGGCATCGCCTGATATAAATAAGCAGTATAATGATTTTTTGTTAGAATCCCTTGTAGGGCATTCGCATACTTTAAATAGACGCGCACATAATTGATTCTTAAACTTAAATAAGGATCTACTTGAATAAAGGAAGGAACCCGGTAATCATTTTGCAAATGGTAGGCCTGTAAAGCCATTTGATAGGCGGGTGCATAATAACTCGAATAATAATGATAATCGACCCCTAATCGCGTATATAAATTAGTTTTATAATTTAAATCAATAGATGTCGTTCCTTGTATGACAAAATCTGGCGTTCGAAATACATCGGGTCCGAATTGCTTATTCCAATAAGCATTGAACCAAAATAAAAATTTGCCGGGAAATAGTTTTAAATCAATGGACGGACGAATAACAGAGATCGCTTTTTTGGTTTGAAGGGCTGTTGCAACCGAATCATAGTAGATGAAATTGTCGACCCGTTGAAGACTGATACTTGGAGTAAATGCTAGGTTGGAACTTGAAATTCGAATCCCTCCTTTCAATTCATCCATTAAGATATTTCGGTAATTATTCTCCCAACGGAAGGAGGTATTATAAACCCAATTATCTTTTAAGGTCGGGCTAAAATTCATTCTTTTCACTTCCACAAAGCCAAAGGGTGTATTTAGCTGTCCGTTTATTAAATAATCACTTCCCAATAAATATTCTCCATTGGCTTTAAAATCAATTTTCTCTCCTATTTTTTGTTCTAGATTTAAACCGATATAATTCTCTAATCGATTTTTTGAGGAATTTTCAACCGGATTATGAGCATTCCAATACCTTTGTTTAAAATAAGCTAAATAATTAAATTTCTTATAAAAACCTTTAATTCCTGTCTGATGGGAAAATTCCTTCCATTGAATATCATTATACAAAGAATCTTTTGTGGGGGCCTGAATATAAATGATATAGGTTCTTGGATAAATGCCCTGGGCAAGAGTATTCACAAAATCAGTATCTTTAAATCTAGCAGATTGCGTTTTAAATTGAATTTTTTGATAAAACTGTAAGCCCTTCCATCCGATAAATTCATGATAATAATGAGCAGTAAAATCTCGATCAAAATTTTCTGTTAATCCGTTGGTTAAAATGGCTGCATTATCGGTATATTGAAGTGCTTGGCTTGGTGTTAAGCCTGCTAGTAATTCTACCCCTCCTTGTTCCCTTGTTCCCTGATTAAAAAAATTCAAATTTGTCAACAAGCGGTATTTACCATTTTTAGAGGTAAAATTAGAATGAAATAATACAGACCAATGGTTAATTAAGGATCTATCACCTTGCTGAAATAAACCATCAATTAAATTTTTCTTGGAATTGATTCTTTGCAATTCTAAACCGATATTCCATAGTGAATCGATGTTCCTATTAAAAGTGAAATTCAAACGAGACTGACCACCCGCCCCCATGTCGTAGTGCATAATGGAAAAAGGAGATTTGGTATTATAATAACGGATAGAGTCTGAATCAAAACCAAAAGGTCGATAGGCCTGGTACCCTAATTGAGTCCCTAAAGCTTGATTTGGTTGAATATACAAGGATCGTAAAGCGGTTCCTTGATTACCCAAATCTGTCGATAAAAAATTCTTCTTTTCAATAACTAGATAGCGATGAAACATATCCAAAGTGGTATCTATCCGATTTTTAGGATTTTGACTATGAAGCCAATCCTCTTGATGAAAATAAAATAAGGTTTTAGGGGAATAGATTTGTTTTGTTGAATCATCCAATGCTGCTCTTCCAGATTTTCCATCTAAAGCATCTTCCTCCCCTTCTTGGCCTTCCATTGGAAAATTATTCGCATTTCTTCCTGGTTCATTAAGACCATTCGGACTATTTGTATTCCCTAATGAACGAATGCCATTAATCCCTTGGGCAAAGCCCATTTGGCTAATAAAAACGAATAATAAAATCCTTAGACATTTTTCCACAAACAAATTTAAAAATAATAATTTAGAATATAAGCGGCAGCCGCGCTGTTATGAACTATGAGCTATGAGTTATGAGCTATGAGTTATGAGCTATGAGCTATGAGCTATGAGCTATGAGCTATGAG
>CAZXZK010000090.1:0-7733 GCA_964645295.1 uncultured Cytophagales bacterium
ATTTTTAGGGGCTTTTTTGTTTTTATTTTCTGATAGTTCATTAGCAATTAATATCTTTGTACAAAAATTACCTTATTCTCCCATCTTAATCATGGGTACATACGGTTTGGCACAATTATATTTGGCAAAAGGATTGAAAATTTCATATTCAAATTAAATATATTTTGAATGATTGAGGCACTAGAATTAAAGGATATTATTCAAGAAAAATTGGTTGGTATTTTTGATGGAGAGGTTTATACAGATGACCTGATTAAAACCCTTTATGCCACAGATGCATCTGCTTACCGCGAAATGCCCTTGGCAGTGGTCGTTCCCAAATCGGAAAAAGCCATCCAAGAGATCATTTTATTTGCCCATGAATACAAAGTGCCTTTGATCCCTAGAACAGCCGGCACCTCTTTGGCAGGACAAGTCGTTGGGAAGGGGATAATCGTGGATGTTTCTAAATATTTTGATAAGATTATCGAGATTAATCAAGAAGAATCCTATGTTTGGGTTGAACCAGGCATCGTAAGAGATGTATTAAATATTGAATTAAAAAAGAAAGGTTTGTTTTTTGGGCCAGAAACTTCTACGGCCAATCGGGCCATGATAGGAGGGATGGTAGGTAATAATTCCTGTGGTTCCAATTCCATTGTTTATGGGTCTACCAGAGATCATTTATTGGAAATTGAAGGGTATCTCTCCGATGGCACCAAAGTTCACTTTAAAGCCGAGGATCCTTATTCAACCCTGGCAGATTTAGCTAAAAACTCCCGATTAAATGCCATCTATTCCCATACTCTAGAGGTACTCTCTGACAAGGATATTCAAAAAGAAATTCAAGACCAATTCCCCAAGGCCTCGATTGCTCGTCGGAATACAGGCTATGCCTTGGATTTATTAGTTAATACAAAGCCTTTTGGTTTATCTGAGAAGCCATTTAATTTTTGTTCATTGATTGCTGGTTCTGAAGGTACCTTGGTTTTTATTACCAAAATTAAGCTTCATGTAGATCCAATTCCACCTAAGAATTTGGCCTTAGTTTGTGCGCATTTCGAGACCATAGATCAATCTTTACATGGGAATTTAATTGCAGTAAAGCACCAACCCTCCGCTTCTGAATTAATGGATCATTATATTTTGGAATGCACCAAAATGAATCCTGAACAAAGCCAGAATCGTTTTTTCGTACAGGGGGATCCTGGGGCTATTTTAGTAGTAGAATTAAGAGAGGATGACGAGGAACAGCTAAAGCAAAAAACAGAAGCCTTAATTCAAGATTTTAAAAAGGCTAATTTGGGATATCATTTTCCAGTTGTAACTGGTGAAAATGTTAAAAAAGTTTGGGATCTAAGAAAGGCTGGTTTAGGCTTGCTTTCCAATTTGCCCGGAGATGAAAAAGCGGTTGCCGTGATTGAGGATACAGCCGTAGCAGTGGAAGATTTACCCCAATTTATTCAAGAATTTAATGCTATCTTAAAAGAGAATAATTTATACTGTGTTCACTATGCGCATGCCGGTACAGGGGAATTACACTTACGTCCGATTATAAATTTAAAAACACAAGAAGGCTACCAACAGTTTAGGAAAATAGCAGAGGAAATCGCCCTTTTGGTTAAAAAATACCAAGGTTCCCTTTCTGGTGAACATGGAGATGGTAGATTGAGAGGAGAATTCATTCCCTGGATGGTGGGAGAGAAAAATTATGAGCTCATGCGGGAATTGAAATCCTGGTGGGATCCAGAAAATTTATTCAATCCAAATAAAATTGTGGATACCCCGCCCATGGATACCCATTTGCGCTATGAGGCAGGACAAAAAACGCCCTATTTTCATTCCGTATTTCGTTTTTATGATCAGGATATTTTACAACATGCTGAACAGTGCAATGGGTCAGGAGATTGCAGAAAAACGCATTTTTCCGGAGGAACCATGTGTCCGTCTTTTATGGCCACCAAGAATGAAAAAGATACAACCAGGGCAAGAGCGAATATTTTAAGAGAATTTCTAACAAATTCCGATAAGATAAATCGTTTTGACCATTCAGAAATAAAAGAAGTCATGGATTTATGCCTTGCTTGTAAAGGTTGTAAATCAGAATGCCCGTCTAATGTGGATGTGGCTAAATTGAAAATGGAATTCCTCTACCATTACCAAAAAGAAAATGGAGTGCCAATGAGAAGTCGGTTGGTTGGTAATTATGCCAAAATGAGTAAACTTGCCTCTCTAGTGCCTGGTATTTACAATGCCATTATGGGAAATGAATCTTTGAGAAGATTCTCCAATAAGCTTATTGGGTTTCATCCTGAAAGAACCATGCCCTTATTGGCAAAGGAAACCTTTGATGCATGGGCAAAAGCCCGAAAGAGGTCAGAATCAACCAAGAAGGTTTATTTGTTCAATGATGAATTTACTAATTTTAATGATGTAGAGATTGGTAAAAAAACGGTTTTATTATTAGAAAAATTGGGATATGAGGTAATTTGTATTCCTCATGAAATATCAGGTAGAGCCTATCTTTCTAAAGGAATGCTGGATTCAGCTAAAAATATCGCTGTCCGCAACATCGAAACCTTTTACCCTTTAATTAATAGTAATACCCCTTTAATCGGTATAGAACCTTCTGCTATTCTTACGTTTCGAGATGAATATCCTGATTTAGTTGGCGATCAACTATATATTCAAGCCAAAGACCTTTCCAAACATTGTTACATGTTTGAAGAATTTATTGCTCGAGAAATTGATTTGGGAAATATTCAAGAAAATCAATTTACACAAGAAAAGAAATTGATAAAGTTACATGGCCATTGCCAACAAAAAGCTATTTCATCCCTTGTGCCAGCTAAAAAATCCTTGTCACTTCCTAAAAATTATGAAGTGCAGATCATTCCATCTGGCTGTTGTGGCATGGCCGGCTCCTTTGGTTATGAAAAGGAACATTACGAACTTTCCATGCAAATAGGAGAATTGATATTATTTCCAACGATCCGAAATTTATCCGAAGAAACTTTGATAGCAGCAGCAGGGACTTCATGCCGGCACCAGATTCATGATGGAACTAAGCGCACGGCAAAACATCCTATTGAGATTCTATACGAAGCCTTATTGGATTAAAAATACCATCTCACAAAGGCTTCCATAGCTTGATATTCTGCCATACCTAATTTATTGTATAAATCAGCGGTATTTCTATTACGCTCCTCCGCTCTTTCCCAAAATTCCCTACTATCCTCGCCTTGGAATACAACCCCATCCTTTTGAGATTGGTGCTTAAAAATTCCTTTTCTTTTTTGAATAACCTGATCCGGAGACATTGGTACAGCCATTTCAATTTGATCAATATCCCATTCTTGCCAAGCACCCTTGTACAACCAAACCCAACAATTTTTCATATAATCATGGTGCTTGAGTTTTTTTACCGCTTCAAATATAGCATCCAAACAAACCTTATGCGTCCCATGGGGGTCAGCTAAGTCACCTGCCGCATATATTTGGTGAGGCCTTATTTCGTCGATGATTTCCATAACCAGTTTTATGTCTGCTTTACCCAAGGGCTTTTTCGCTACTTTTCCCGTTTCATAAAATGGCATATCTAAAAAATGAACATTTTCTGGTTTAATTCCTATATGCCTACAAGTATTTTTTGCTTCCCCTTTCCGAATTAAACCTTTAATATGCCTCACCTCTGGAATATCAATGGCCTCGTCATCTTTTCCCTTCAAGAATCGTAATGCCTCCTTGAAAATCCGATTGGCTTTTAAATTTCTCGCTTCAAATTTATCGTTAAAGTCCACCACAAATTCAGCATATCGTAAGGCCTCATCATCCGCCACTGCAATATTACCTGATGTCTGATAAGCCACATGGACCTCGTGGCCTTGATCATGTAAGCGTTGGAATGTACCTCCCATGGAGATAATATCATCGTCTGGGTGTGGACTAAATATTAAAACCTTTTTCTTCGAAGGAAAAGCTCTTTCCGGACGATTCGAATCATCTGCATTAGGTTTACCGCCGGGCCATCCCGTAATCGTATGTTGCAGATAATTAAAGACTTCTATATTGATATCATAGGAAGAACCATATAGAGCCAGTAATTCTGATAAACCATTTTCATTATAATCCTGATTGGTTAATTTTAATATCGGCTTTTTTAAGTTTAAAGATAAATGAGTAACAGCCTTTTTAATTAATTTTTTATCCCAATTTAAACTATCTACCACCCAAGGGGTTTTGATTCTCGTCAGTTCTGTAGCTGCAGCTTGATCAATAATAAAAGTTGCATTTGGGTGCTGTTGTAAATAGGAAGCAGGTAATTCTGCCGTCACCGGCCCTTCTACCGCTTTGGCTATGGGGATGGCCTTATGCTCCCCCCAAGCCAATAATATAACTCGTTTAGCAGACATTATTTTCCCAATACCTAATGTAATAGCTTTGTTGGGGACCTTGTTTATCCCCCCAAAGGAAGGGGCAGCATCATTCTTAGTCGCCTGATCCAAAGTCATTAATCGTGTTTTGGAATTAATCAAAGAACCAGGTTCATTAAAACCAATATGTCCATTTCTCCCAATTCCCAATATTTGGATATCTAAACCACCGTATGCCTCAATTTTACTTTCGTATTCTTCACAAAATTTCGGTAATTGATCTAATTTAATATCCCCCCTCGGAATAAAATATTGATTCTTGGGAATATCTATATGATCAAATAATTGCTCTTTCATGAAATAAGCATAACTATGAATCGATTGTGGATCCATTCCAAAATACTCATCTAAATTAAAACAGATAACATTGTAAAAACTTAATCCTTCTTCCTGATGAATTTTGATTAATTCCTGGTATATTTTTTTCGGGGTAGAGCCAGTCGCTAAACCCAATATAGCCTTTTCCCCTAATTGCTGTTTTTGCTTAATTAATTCAGCAATTTCTCTTGCCACTAATTTTGATGCCTCATCCGAATTCTCAAATAGTAAGGTCGGAATTCTTTCGAAGCTAATTGCCTGTGATGTCGTTAATTTATTTTTCATCATTTGACTTATTTGAATCAATTATAATAAGATCCATTCCTAGGATCTCTGTTAATTTATTTAATGTTTTTATAGAAGGATTGGCTTTTCCTCTTTCTATGGAATGAATACTCTTTATGGCCACCTGACTTTTTCGGCTCAATTCATCCTGATTCATTCCCAGATTATTCCTTCTTTCTTTCAAAATTTTTCCTAGAATAAATAAATTCATTTCTGTTTAGTTATCGTTTTTTTTCAAATATCATAAATTTATGAATACAAAAAACAAATTCTATACTTTTTTTTAATCAAATAAGTAATATATTGCATAATATATAAAAAATTTTCCATTTTTAAGGAAAAATGAAAATGAAACATTCTTTTGTCTCTATTTGTTATTATAATTATTAATAATTTTTTATTGTGAAATTCATCATTCGCCTGCTGATATTTGTCAGTATTTCATCACAAACCTTTTCCCAAAAATTAACCGTTTCCGGTTTTATCAAAGATATCCAAAATGGAGAAGGCCTAATAGGTGCCACCGTCTATGTAAAAGAACTACAAAACGGTACCGCCACCAATCCTTATGGTTTTTATTCGATTACCCTACAGCCTGGTTCTTACCATTTTGTTTTTTCATATGCGGGTTACCAATCCGTAGAAAAAGATTTTACCCTGGATAATGAAAACCTAAATTTTAATTTAGAACTACAGCCTGAGATAACAGAATTGGAAGAAGTAATCATTTTTTCGGAAAATGCCTCTGATAATATTCGAAATATTGAAATGTCGACCAATAAAGTCGATATAGCCACAGTAAAGAAAATCCCCGCTCTTCTAGGAGAAGTAGACCTTGTCCGTTCGATTCAATTACTTCCAGGTGTTTCCACCGTTGGGGAAGGTGCCAATGGCTTTAATGTGAGAGGGGGGAATGTGGATCAAAACCTTGTCTTGCTAGACGGAGCCCCCGTCTATAATTCCTCTCATTTATTTGGATTTTTCTCCGTATTTAATCCTGATGCTGTGAAGGATGTCAAATTATACAAAGGCGGAATCCCGGCACAATATGGTGGAAGGGCCTCCTCTATTTTAGATGTAAAAATGAAAGAAGGTAATTCCAAGGCTTTGGAAGTAAACGGTGGTATTGGACTGATTTTTTCTCGATTATCCCTAGAGGCTCCAATTGTAAAGGATAAGGCTTCTTTTATCCTTGCCGCTAGAAGATCCTATATTGATATTTTAGCGAAACCCTTCCTTTCAGGAACTCTAGAAGGTTCAAAATTCAATTTTTATGATTTAACCGCGAAGGTCAATTATACTATTGATGAGAAAAATACTGTATTCCTATCTGGGTATTTTGGCAGAGACGTTTTCGGTGCAGGCTTTGGTTTTAACTGGGGGAATTCAACTCTTTCCTCTCGTTGGAATCATATTTTTTCTGATAAATTGTTTATGAATTTAACCGCCTTTTATTCAAATTACGACTATCTTCTTGATTCGGATATTTCTAATGAAAAACCTTCCGATTATTTTAGATGGTCTTCCAATATTATCAACCATTCCATTAAACCCGATTTTACCTATTATTTAAATCCTGAAAATACGATTAATTTTGGGGGGCAAATCATATCCTATAATTTTAAACCCGGTACAGCCGCCGCTACTTCAGCAGGTAATGTAAGAGAATTTGGCCTGTCGAATAAACTTGGCTTAGAATCATCGCTTTATTTAGGTCACGACTGGAAAATATCGAATAATTTCCAATTACAATACGGTTTACGTTTTTCAAATTATCAATTCCGAAGTTCGGATAATATTTATTATGAAAGAATTTATGCTGGTATTACTATTGAAGATCCTTCCGGTTATAAAATTGCTCAAGTAACTGCTCAAGAAAATGCCGCCATAGCCAATTATTCAAATTTTGAACCAAGAGCGGCCTTAAATTGGATTTTAAATGATTATTCTTCTATAAAAATGAGTTATAATCGAATGGCTCAATATGTGCATTTAATGTCCAATACCGCGGCTTCAACTCCTTTAGATGTATGGACATCCTCCACCAATAATATTAAACCCCAATTGTCGGATCAATTGGCCATTGGTTTATTCAAAAATTTTGCAAATAATACCCTGGAATTTTCCATGGAATCCTATTATAAATTACTTTCGAACCAAATTGATTATGCAGACCGCTCTAATCTTTTTTTAAATCCCGCATTTGAAAAAGATTTATTATTTGGAGAGGGAAGGGCCTATGGTTTAGAAACCTTTCTAAAAAAGAATGATGGAAAACTTACCGGTTGGATTTCCTACACAGTTTCAAGAACTGAAAGAAAAATAGAAGCCCTGAATAAGAATGATTGGTTCCCGTCTCGATTTGACCGTACCCATAATTTTAATATTGTAGCCCAATATGAATTAAATAAACGTTATTCTTTTGGAGGAAACTTTGCGTTTATAACCGGAGTTCCCTATTCTTTGCCAATCCAAAAGTTTCAATATGATGGAATTTCCTATCCTTTAGTTTTACCTGGTACACGAGGAAATATTCGTGTTCCAGATTACCATCGTCTAGATTTTTCCCTTACAAAAAAATTAAGGAAATCCCTCTTTGGAAAAGGAGAAGCAGAATGGGTTATTTCAGTTTATAACCTTTATAATCGTCGAAATCCTTATTCCATTTATACTCAACCCAATGAAGATAATACACTCAAAACAGAGGCTGTAAGATTA
>CAZXZK010000091.1:0-7278 GCA_964645295.1 uncultured Cytophagales bacterium
AACTACTTCTGCCGCTGGTTCTTCAGCAACTGCTTCTGCCGCTGGTTCTTCAGTTGCCACTTCGGTTGCCGACTCTACCTCCACTCCCGCAGCTTCTTCATCGGCCTCTTGTATAGCATCTAAAACCTCCTCTATGACCTCAGCATCGGCTACTGCTTTTTTAGCCGCAATACCCTCTGCTCTTGAGGAAGAAACTTTGGATTCAATTTCTAATTGGGCTTTTCTATCTGATGACTTCTTGTCATTAATAGACTTAACTTTTGCATCAATTTTCGATTCCTTATCCTTCAACCATGCTTCAAATTTCTTATCAGCTTGCTCTTGGGTTATAGCACCTTTTATTACTCCAACCTGTAAATGCTTTTTGTACATAATACCTTTATAAGATAAAATTGCTCTTACGGTATCCGTGGGCTGAGCTCCTTTCAAAATCCAATCCAATGCTTGATCTTGATTCAAGGAAATGGAAGCTGGATTAGTATTAGGATTATAAGTACCAATCTTTTGGATAAAACGTCCATCTCTTGGTGCTCTTGCATCAGCAATCACAATATCAAATAATGATAATTTTTTACGTCCACGACGTGCTAATCTAATTTTAACTGAGATACTAAAATGTATTTATGAAGGAACCCGTCCTTCGGTTTATTAAAAATGTCTGCAAAGATAGGATTATTTTTGTTAAAAAAAAAGAGAAAATAAATCTGTAAGCCGAATTCTGTAGACTAAATAGTCTGCTTATCATTTATCTTGGTTATTTGTCACCAAATAACTCTAGCGATCTACCCACCAACATCGAACGAGCAGCTCTAAAAGTTGGCTTATTTGATCTTTCAACACGTGAGGTTTACCTATGCCGAATTTGTCACCAAATTCGCGGTGAGCTCTTACTTCACCTTTTCACCCTTACCCGAAGGCGGTTATTTTCTGTGGCACTTTCTGTGAGACTAATCTCCCTTCCTGTTAGGAAGCACGTTGCTCTTAGTTGTTCGGACTTTCCTCTTTAAAAAGCGATAAGCCGATTTATTTTCTCCTCACAAATTTAATAATTTTTAAAATAAATTGAATCATTTAAAAGAATTAATCCACCTATACTAAATTCATTTAAATATACATCCACAATTTGGTAATCTTGATTCATTAAATTCATATTCAAATAGGTATTCTTTGTAGTTTGGGTCTTTAAGACTTCATTCAAACTAAATTCTAAAGAAGAAATAGTCTTTCCTATTTTATTTTGAATAGCATTTTTGGCACCTATCTTGGTCAATCCAACTTGATTTATTTGAATATTTTTTGGAAAAAATTGCAAAGACTTATGCTTGATAATTGGGATTAATTCAAAAACAATTTCAGATTTTTGTCCAAAATAATTCAAAATTTCACAAAATAATCGTCCTTCTACCTGAGAAAAATGAATTTTCACAGCCGGCTTTTTTGAATACAATAAATCTTCTAATTTTTTCTCAATTTGATAAAATGGAATTTTAAGATAAATAGGAAAACCTTCAACTGACTTTATTTTTTTTGTCTGGTTATATGTTCCAAAATAAATACCCCCTTGTAAACTACCTTTAAAAGCTAAATTTGAATTGGCAACAAAAAGACTTTCAATAAAAAATTGGTCAATTTTTATTTCAATTTCCTTATTTTTTAGGGAAAGTTTTTCAAAATATTTTAAACTTAAACGATTAAAATCATCTTGATTAAATACCTTTTTGCTTGATTCATTTAATTCCCTCAAGACGGATTTTTTATTAGATTTAAGATAAGAATCAACACTGGAGGCGATATTTAAATTCATTCCTAAAACTTTTACTGAAGGCTTATTTATCCAACTATATCCATAATCAAAAATTTTCATATCAACTTCTCCCTTTTTGATCATAATTTCAGCGTTTAATTCAACGATATTTGCTCCACTTATTTTACCCACTGAAACACCCATTATGTTTGGTTCTGCCTCCCAAGAAATAGGTAATTTAACTAACAAACGATTTTTTTCAGGGTTTTGGATAGAAATAGGATCATTCCAATAAACTCTTACCAGAATAAAAATTATCCTGAGGAAATGCTTTAAAGGCCACTTGATTACTTAAATCCGGACGATACTTGGCACAACCCCAAGATAAGAAAATTATTAAAAAAAATAATAAAATGTTTTTTTTCATTAGGTCAACAAACCTCCATCTACTTGAATAACTTGACCAGTAACGTAAGAAGATAAATCAGACCCTAAAAATAAACATACTTTAGCTACTTCTTCGGCTTGCCCACCTCTTTTCATAGGTATTGCTTTTTTCCATTCCTCCACTGTGGCTTCATTTAGTTCCCCTGTCATTTCTGTTTCTATAAAACCAGGAGCAATAACATTACACCGTATATTTCGAGATCCAACTTCCAGAGCCATTGACTTTGAAAAACCAATAATTCCTGCTTTAGAAGCTGAATAATTTGATTGGCCTGCATTTCCCTTAATCCCTACAATGGAAGATAAATTAATAATTGAACCAGACCGCGCTTTCATCATAGGCTTTATAGCAGCTTTTGATAAATTAAATACAGATTTCAAATTAATTCGAATAACTTCATCCCAGTGTTCTTCGGTCATTCTCATTAATAATCCATCTCTTGTAACACCCGCATTATTAATTAACACATCAATCTGACCAAAATCTATCAGAACTTGATCAATCAATTCTTCCGCCTGTTTAAAGTCACTAGCGTCTGAACGATACCCCGCGGCCTTAATTCCAAAGGTTTCTAATTCCTTTACTAAGTTTTCTCCTTTTTCAACAGAAGATAAATAAGTAAACGCCACATTTGCTCCAGATTTAGCAAATTCAATTGCAATTGATCGCCCTATACCTCTGGATGCCCCTGTAACCAATACGATTTTTCCATCAAATAATTTCATCAATATTATTTTTTACGAGTAATTCTCGACAAATTTAAGACATCTTCTCTTTTTTTATGTGAAATTTTCACATATTCTTTTTCCTTGAATTCACCTTTCAATAATTCCTCAGCTAAAGGATCCTCCAAATACTTTTGGATTGCCCTATTTAAAGGTCTTGCTCCATATTGCGGATCATAACCTTTCTCAGCCAAAAATTCCTTGGCAGATTCATCCAATTCTATATGAAAACCCATTGAATCAATTCTTTTGTGAAGATTTATCAATAAAATATCAATGATTTTAAACAAATCCTCCTTTTGTAATGAATTAAATACAATAATATCATCTAATCGGTTGATGAATTCTGGAGAAAATGCCTTTTTCATAGCATTTTGAATAGTTGTACGGGCATGCTCATCCATATTTTCTATCTTGGATTTTGTAGAAAAACCAATTCCTGAACCAAAATCTTTTAAATCCCTCGCTCCAATATTGGATGTCATGATGATAATAGTATTCCTAAAATCCACCCTTCTACCTAATCCATCTGTCAAAACACCATCATCCAAGACCTGTAATAATAAATTAAAAACATCTGGATGCGCTTTTTCAATTTCATCTAACAATACCACGGAATAGGGTTTACGACGAATTTTTTCTGTTAGCTGGCCTCCTTCCTCATATCCAACATAACCCGGAGGCGCACCTACCAACCTTGAAACAGTGAATTTTTCCATGTATTCACTCATATCAATTCTGACCAGAGAGTCTTCTTTATCGAATAAATAGGAGGCTAATACCTTCGCTAATTCGGTTTTACCTACACCTGTTGGCCCTAAAAAGATAAAAGAACCAATTGGTTTTTTAGGGTCTTTTAATCCAACCCTTGTTCTTTGAATGGCTTTAACTAATTTTTTAATGGCATCATCCTGACCAATCACCTTCTTTTGAATTTCAGGTACCATATTCAATAGTTTTTCTCCCTCCACCTTAAATTTCTTCTTTTTTGACTCCTCTTCCCAATCTTTTTTAGCTTGCTCCAATTGGGCAATCAATTTTTTCTCTTTATCCCTTAAATGAGCCGCCTCTTCGTATTTTTGGCTTTTAACCACCAAATTCTTTTCCTTTTTTATATCTTCAATTTCAGATTCCATTTTAACAATTTCAGTTGGAACCTCAATATTGGAAATATGAACCTTTGCCCCAACCTCATCAATTACATCTATGGCTTTATCGGGCAAGAAACGATCAGAAATATATCTTTCAGACAAACGAACCGCTGCCTCAATGGCTTGATCTGTATAAATAACATGATGATGATCTTCGTATTTAGACTTGATATTATTTAAAATCTCTATTGTTTCCTCAATAGAAGTAGCATCGATCATGACCGTCTGAAATCTTCTGGCCAAGGCACCATCTTTCTCAATATACTGACGATACTCATCTAATGTAGTTGCTCCAATAACTTGAATATCTCCTCTAGCTAAAGCAGGCTTAAACATGTTTGAAGCATCCAAGGAGCCGGACGCTCCCCCAGCACCTACAATCGTATGGAGTTCATCAATAAACAAAATAACATCCGTGGATTTCTCCAATTCATTCATGATGGCCTTGATTCTTTCTTCAAATTGACCACGATATTTCGTACCTGCAACAACTGAAGCTAAATCTAAAGTAATGACCCGCTTACCATACAAGACTCTAGACACTTTCTTGGTGACAATTCGTAGGGCAAGTCCTTCAGCAATAGCAGTTTTACCTACCCCAGGTTCTCCAATTAAAATAGGATTATTTTTTTTCCTTCTAGACAATATTTGAGCAACACGCTCAATCTCTTTTTCTCTTCCAACAATGGGATCTAATTTACCCAATTCAGCAACCTTTGTCAAATCTCTACCAAAATTATCTAATACAGGTGTTTTGGTCTTGTCACCTGCACGAGTGGCACTTTGACCTCCGCCTGAGGGATTATTCCCACCTCCATACAATCTGCTGTCGTCATCATTGTCGTCTGTATCCATAGAGGATTTTGGAGAATTCGGAGAATCATTCCTTAAACCATTCTTATATTCAACCATTTCTTTGATCAAATCATAAAAAACGGAATGTTTTTCTAATATCTGGGTAGCAACATTATCTTCATCTCGTAGAATAGCCATTAGTAAATGATCTGTTTCTACAATATTCGTCTTAAAGTATTTAGCCTCTAAATAAGTTAACCGCAGTACTTTTTCAGCTTGTTTGGTAAGAGGGATATTCTGAAGATTGTGCTTTTGCATACCTTCTCCTGTGGAAAGAGTAGAATCCTCTACATTTTCTTTCAATTTTTCTAAGGATACCCCTGATTTGATCAATAAATCAATGCCGGCACCTTCTCCGTCTCGGATCATACCCAACAAAAAATGCTCTGTGCCGATATAATTATGTCCCAATCTTAAGGCCTCTTCTCTTGCGAAAGTAATTACATCTTTTACCCTATTTGAAAATTTAGCCTCCATATGTTTAAAATTATTATATTTTATAACTAATAATCCACTTGTTTAGTTCAAATTTAAATTGGATAAAATCCTCCTACTATCAGGTCCTTGGTTCATAATTATATCCAATACGGATAACTGAGGTATAAAATTATCTCCAAAACATTGAAAATAAGAATAATGCTTTAGTATAGATTCACTCCAATCCTTCTTTCTTTTAGGGTGAATAATATTATACCATTGGTTATTGTTTTTTAAATTAAAGGCTTTAGTCAATTCATAAGAAATTTCTATCGACATAAATTTAAAAAACAATTCAATAAAAGCCAGATTTAAATCTACCAAAAAGTTAGGTTTTTTATTATAAATTTCAAAAATTTCATCCGAAAAATAATCAAAATAACCTGATTTAGAATAAGCCGAAATTATGGCGCCTCGATGTTGTTTAAGCCAATGCTCATCATAATTAATTCTAACATCTTTCATCAATTGCTTTTTTCCCCTATTATGAACAATAGGAATCGTTAAATCAAGTGGACCATTTGAAGTTAAAATACTTGCACGATTTCGATACGATTGTTTAACATAATTTTCATTAATTTCAAATTCAATTTGACCGTTATTATTGATTAATAAAGCGAAATATTCTATGCTTGGTAAATAATGAAGTTCTAAATTCATTCACAAATTTAATTTATATTTGCAAAAAATAGCATTCAATTGATTTTAAAATACTTTCTAAGGCTTATATCCTATTTACCCTTATGGGTTTTTCACCTCTTAGGTGATTTTTTTCAATTAATTTTAATCTATCTCTTCCCCTATCGAAAAAAAGTTATTGAAAAAAATATTAAAAATTCGTTTCCAGATTTATATCCAAAGGAATATAATCAATTAATCAATCAATTTTACGGGTATTTCACGTATATTTTCATGGAATTTATAAAAGCCAATTCCTTGAGTAAAAAAAATCTGAAAGAACGTGTTCAACTGATTAATTTTGAAGAGCCAAAATCCTATTTGGATAAAAACCAATCCATTATTTTTGTAACAGGCCACCAAGGAAATTGGGAGTGGGGAATTCAACGATTAGGCCTAACCAATTATGAATTTGAAGTGATTTATCAAGTATTATCGAACAAAGGATTTGATGAATTTACCTATGAAAATCGTACTCGATTTGGAAAAATAAAAATGGTTGAAAGAAAAGATTCCATAAAAGAAATCAATTCCTATAAAGGTACTAGAGCCATTTGTCTGTTATCAGACCAATCTCCCAGAAAATCCAATTCAGCCTATTGGATTAAATTCTTGAATCAAGATACCCCCTTTACAAAAGGAATGGAACAATTTGCCAATCATTTAAATTTACCTGTATTTTATGTTGAACTATTGAAAATAGAAAAAGGACAATATTCTTTACGTTTTGAATTAATTGAAGAAAATCCTGGCTCCTTAAATGAGAAAGGTTTACTCACGAAAAAATTTGCTGAATTATTAGAAAAATCAATTAATAAACACAAAGAACAATACCTTTGGTCTCATAATCGTTGGAAACTCAAACGAAATCCATAATTTCTCCTTTTCCCTCTCGGATAATCTCTACCTGCTCATCACGCAATTCTATCACAGTGGAAGGAATTAAACCACCAATCCCCCCATCCAATACTAAGTCAACCTGATGATCAAATTTCTCTCTGATTAAGCTAGGGTCCGTAAAATCCTCTACTGGAAGTTCCTCAAAGGGAATGGTGGTGGTTATTAGAGGTTCTCCTAGCCTATTTACTAAATCCAATAATCCTTCATGAGAGGGTATTCTTATCCCAACAGTTTTTTTCGATTGAATTAAAATATTAGGAACTTTCGATGCTGCTGGTAAAATAAAGGTATAAGCTCCTG
>CAZXZK010000092.1:0-6873 GCA_964645295.1 uncultured Cytophagales bacterium
GACATTTTAATACGGAACGAGTAACAGCACTTATCGAAGAACTTTATCCTGAAGGTGAAAAAAGAACCAATCAATTAATGAATTATAAAGAATTATTATTTCAAGTAGGTCATATAGGGGCAAGTAAAAATGTAGCAAATTTAATTTGGGAGGCTACTCAGCAAGGTAATTCTTAATCCAGTCTTTTTTAACCCCATTTATTTTATCAAAAAATAAAGCAATTTCCAGTTTATCTTTATCAAAATCACCCGTAGTGTAAAAAGGTTCAGAAAGAATCACTTGCTTTTTAGGATAATCAAAACCAACCAAAATTAAAGGGATTTTTGCACCATTTGCAATAAAATAAAAACCTGTTTTTAATTTAT
This sequence comes from uncultured Cytophagales bacterium, assembly GCA_964645295.1. GTDB lineage: Bacteria > Bacteroidota > Bacteroidia > Cytophagales > Spirosomataceae > CAZVFE01. The sequence goes on from CAZXZK010000092.1 coordinate 366, forward strand.
CCACGTTCTTTCTAGTCCCTTCTGGTGCCAAAGCGCCATAATAAGATTCCTTAGAATGATAAATTTCAACTATTGAATCAACTAAATTATTGGTATTAGACCGGTCGACAGGATAACCACCCAACATTCTAAATAGAAAACCAAAAGGAGGTTTAAACAATTCTTTTTTACCCCAAAAATGAATATTTAAACCCATATGAGCCCTAGCACCTAAACCCACAAGAAAATCAATCCACGATGCGTGCGGACAAACAATAATCAAAGCTTTCGGGATTTCAAATGGTACTCTACCAATTAATTTCCAACCTGCAAGTGAAAATAAAAATTTAAACATCCTTATAATTGTTGAATTATGGTCATTATTGAATTTATTCGATCAAAAGGGTCAACCAAAAAAGAATTTATCCCTAATTCTTTGGCCGATTCTATATTTTTAAGATTATCATCAAAAAAAATTATTTCCTCAAACTCTTTATTAATAGATTTTTTCAGATAATAATAAATCTCTTTTTCAGGTTTAATTTGATTTATTTCAAAAGAAAGAAAAATTTTATCAAAATAATCAAATAATCCTCTTGAATAATCTTTACTCAAATATTCATTTGCATGAATGGAACTCGTATTGCTTAATAAATAAAGTTCTTTGAAATTTCCTCGAAAATAATCCAATAATTTTAAACTATTATCCGGGATTTCAATTAATAAGGCTTTAAATGCTAAATCAAATTCTTCATCGGAAGCCTTTAAACCTAATTGATTTTTTAAATTAGCTCTAAATTCAGCATCAGATTCTAATCCTTTTTCATAAAGATACCATAAATTACCCTCCTCAATCAGTTTTTTGATAGCAGGAGTATCATATTTCTCCGATAAATCAGCAAAAGCTTGATAGGTCAAATCCAAATTAATGGGCAATAATACATTGCCTAAATCAAATACCACTGCTAATTCTGATTTATGCTTCATTGAATACTCCCATGGAAGAGAATTTATCAATTCTATTAGAAATTCTTTGCTCTGGACTTAGTTTATTTAATTCTTTTAATTCTTTTTTTATGGTATCTTTCAAAATTTCAATTGTTTTATCCACATTAATATGGGCACCACCCAAAGGTTCCGGAATAATTCCGTCAATTAAACCATTTTTTAACATATCATCGGCAGTTAATTTTAGGGCTTCTGCGGCTTGCTCTTTATAATCCCAAGACCTCCATAAAATAGAGGAACAAGATTCAGGTGATATAACAGAATACCAAGTATTTTCCATCATTAATACTCGGTCTCCAATTGCTATCCCAATTGCACCTCCAGAAGCTCCTTCACCAATAATAATACAAATTATGGGAACCTTGATGGTAAACATCTCTTTAATATTTCTTGCAATTGCCTCACCTTGTCCTCTTTCTTCCGCTTCAATCCCACAAAAAGCTCCTGGAGTATCAACAAAACAAACAATTGGCTTATTAAATTTTTCAGCCATCCTCATGGTTCTAAGAGCCTTTCTATAACCTTCAGGATTAGCCATCCCAAAATTTCTAAATTGTCTTTGCTTTGTGTTTCTACCTTTTTGCTGACCAATAAACATGACGGAAAAATCATCATCTACATTTCCAAAACCACAAACCATTGCATGATCATCTGCCACCTGACGATCCCCATGAATTTCAATAAATTCGGTACAAATACCTTGAATATAATCCATGGTATAAGGCCTATCTGGGTGTCTTGATAATTGAACTTTTTGCCATCTTGTTAGATTGGAAAAAGTTTCTTTCCTTAAATCATTGATTTTTGACTCCAAGGAAGCCACAGCTTCTTTTACATCAACATTATTATCTACTGCTAACTTCTTCATCTCTAGTAGCTTATCTTCCAAATCTGCTATAGGTTTTTCAAATTCAAGCAATGTTCTCATCTTATATTAATCTCTGTACAAATTTATAATTAAAGATCAAATATTTCATTTTTTTCTGGACAAATTACCTCTTTATACCCTAAATCTTCTAATTCTTTTTGGAAATCGAACATACTATTACTATCTCCATGGGTTAGAAATATTTTATTTAATTTTTCTTTATTTTGAAGTTTTACAAAATCTAAAAGACCATTTTTATCTGCATGTCCGGAAAAAACATCGATTTTCTCAATTTTGGCATTTAATTTATACTCTTTATTTTTTAGGACAATCGTATCTTTTTGTTCCAATAACTCCCGACCAATCGTACCATCCGCAGCGTAGCCGATCAATAAAATGGTTGCATAGGAATTTTCAAGATTTTGAGCAATATGATGTTCTACCCTACCCCCTGATATCATACCAGAAGATGAAATGATGATACAAGGTTCTCTAAAATTATCGATGGAATGAGAATCCTTTTCGGTAGCCATAAAAACTAAATTTTCAAAATCAAATAGGGAATCTACTTCATTAAAAAAATCTTTGGCACATTGATTTAAATAGGATATATATTTCTGATAAATTTTGGTAGAACTTTTTCCTAATGGACTATCCGTAAAAACCTTAATAGGTGGAATTTTCTCTTCTTCAATTAATTGATTTAATGTAAAAAGTACAGCTTGTGTTCTTCCAACAGAAAAAGCGGGTATGATTAATCTTCCTGGTTTATCTATACAGGTGGATTTAATGATTTTATATAAAGCCTCGGAGTGACTTTCCGTATCTTGGTGAATTCTATTTCCATAGGTAGATTCCATAATGAGGAAGTCGGCCTCAGGTAGTTTAAAAGGATCAACGTGTAAGGGGTAATTAATTCTCCCAATATCACCACTAAATGCAAGAGTCTTTTTCTGACCTTCATCTGTTATTTCAAAAAAAACATGAGCGGCTCCTAATAAATGTCCTGCAGGATAAAAGGTCAAAGAAATATTATCTTTGATTCTAAAATTTCTATTAAAATTGACGGTTACAAAATTTTCAATTGTATCATCCACTTCCCTTGGAAAATATAAATCACCTTTTTGCAAAAGGAAATCCATTTTCTTTTTTTTTCGATTGCTTTGTCCTTGAGCAGCTTTTACTTTTTTCAGATTTAAATTTGCTGAGTCATAAAGTAAAATACCCGCTAAATCTGCTGTTGGTGGGGTACATAAAATTTGACCCTCAAAACCTTCTCTATAAAGAATTGGTATAGATCCGGAATGATCAATATGGGCATGAGTTAAAACAACTAGATTTATCATAGATGCTTCAAATCCAAAATATCGATCTCTAAATTCTACAGGATTGGGCTGAAATTCTATTTTTCTTTCTAGGTCAAGACCGCAATCAATTAAGATGCGATAATCATCAACCTCTAATAAATACATACTCCCCGAAACTTGCCTTGCGGCACCCAAAAATTGAAGATTCATAAATAATGGTTAATTATCTAACCGAACGCAAATTTAATATAAAAAATCATAAATACCCTAAAAAGCGTAGAGGTTTAAAACAAAAAGAGCCAAGTTTTACCTTGGCTCTTTTCAACAATTAATAGAAATTATTCTTTCGAAAAATCTTCTTGCATTTTATCTAGTTCTTCTTTTGATAGATTTTTATCTGCCACAATAGTACGATACTTAAAGGTAACCGATTCCCCTTTCTTAAGATTTAAATTTAATTCTTGCTTACCATTCGTAAAGATTTTTACTCCTAATGGATTTACCGCAAATAAACCATAACCTCTAGCATGCCAATAAGACGGGTAAGAAATATTGGAAGGGTGGTCTAATATAGCTACATTTACTGCCCCCCCATTTATAATCCCTTTTAGATTCATCCATTTTGCTCTTGTAGACCAAACTTTTTCTCCTGTAATACCTTCTGAACTCTCATAATCCCCTGTTACTCCTTCGTTATTTAAAACCGGGACTTTGGTTTCTATTCCATGAGCATCAGTATAAATTTCTGGCTTATTGGAAGGAATTTCTAATTCTCTAGCCATTCTGATAGCAAACATACCATCCTTTACATCTGTAAATAAAGCATTTTCTGAAATAGCGGTAAGGGTAGTAATTCTATCAATGATTCTAATTTCATTAGTTCCTTGAAAACGATAGGTAGTTTTCTCTGCCAAAGTCTTTTCTCCTTTTCCATTATCATCTACCCAAGTTGCTGTTACTACAATTTCACCCACTTTGCCTTTGGAAGAAATTTTCTCTATGGAATTATGATAAATAGTTCCAAATTTATGAGATTGAAGTCCTTTTACAATATTATTTGAATTATTCCAATAATCATATCCATTGACATCTTCGTAATTTAACCACATACCAATATGGTGCGGATGATCGACTCTTTCACCCGGACGAGGGTCAATTGGAAATCCCCTGGTAATAGTTGCCCCTTTGGAAGATAAAATAGGATATAATACTGGTTTTTTAGATAAATCCTCCCCTGGGTAATAATAGTTTGTTAGAAACTCTCCACCTACATAGACCTCTACTTTATTTTCTTTCGCATTATTAACTAATTTAACCTTTTCAGTTTGAGCGAAAATAGGTGCTGAAATCATAAGAGCGAAAATTAATTTTTTCATATTTAATAAATTTAAAATAGTTTAGAACAATATAAATATAAAAGAAAAAATCCGAGGATTTCTCCTCGGATTAAATCTATTTTTTTGTTGATTATTGAGTATAACCTGGGTTTTGAGTATAGCCACCCTCTGTTCGATCTATTTGATCTAATGGAATGGGTCTTAATTTATGATAATCCTTGATATTGGGGGCTGCATCGAAATTATATTTTTTTACTCGTTCTACTAGTTTTCCAAAACGAGCTAAATCAAACCAACGATGTCCTTCACCCACTAATTCTCTAGCTCTTTCATCCAAAATAAAATCCTCAGTAACATCAGCAGCAGTAATTTCCATTTCTGCCTCTTTACCTGGCCAAGAAGCTCTTCTTCGAACACGATTAATATCTTCAGCAGCCGCGGCATTATTTCCAGACCTCCAATAAGCCTCTGCTCTCAACAAATAAGCATCTGCCAAACGCATAAGAATAAAGTCCCTCTGCCCTTGTTCTTTTTATCTATCAGGCGTTGTTGCATCGATCCATTTATTTAAAGAAGGGAAAATCCGCTGATTATAGACATTGGTTAGATAGACTTGATAGGGTTTAGTAGCTTTTAAATTAGTACCATAAGTATCCGCATCTTGGCCATTTTCCATGATACCCGGACCGGGAATATATAAGGCAGTATCTCCTAGGGCTATTTTGCCTGCAATAGGTTTATTTGAATACCAAACATGTTTAAATGTTTCAAAATAACGTCTATCTTTGGTTCTATCCCAACGAGAAAGTAAATAATCTGTTGGACGAAATCTTTTCCAAGGTCTTCCGTTTGCCACGTCCCTTGTCATACCTGGTTGCACATCATATTCAAATAAGAAATATAAATGACCACGATGACCATAAGGATCTAAGCCTTCATCTACTTGTTGTTTTGAATTGATGATGGTCCAAATCATTTCAGAATTAATCTGATTAGTAATTTCCCAAAGGTCCCCATAACGAGGAAGTAATTGAAATTTACCGCTATTAATTACATTAGAAAATTCTGAAATGGCTTTGGCATTATCACCGATTGTAAGGGCCACATGACCTCTTAAAAATTGTGCTGCATATTTAGTTACTCGTCCATATTCTCCTTGTGTTTCTGGCAAATTGGCAATAGCAAAATCCAAATCAGGTATAATTGCCTGAGCATAAACCTCGGAAACTGCCGTTCTATTGGCAGTGGTTTCTACTCCTTCGGTTTCATCCAAGGATAAATGAACATCACCATAAAAACGAACAAGGTTAAAATACGAGAGTGCCCGAATAAATCTTACCTCAGCTAATCGAGAATTTAGCGTAGCAGCATTAAGACCTTCAATGGCTTTAGAACGATTTAATACCGCATTTGCTTGATTTATTGCCCTGTAAAATATTCTCCAAGTATCCCTAAAAAAAGCAGCAGATGAACTATGAGAGGCATCATATAGATTCAAATATTTATGAGAACCATCTGCCCCATTAGTATAGGTATCTGTACCAAATACCGTCATGGAAAAACCCATTTCTTGTCCATAAAACTCCTTAATAATTCCATAAGTAGCTTTAGTTGCATCTTCTAAACCTTGAGGGGTTGTATAATATGTGGAAGCAGAAACATCACTAATGGATTTTTCTTCTAAATATTTTTCGCAAGAAAAAAATATTAGCGTAGAAAAAACCAATCCCGTTTTTAAAAATATATTTTTCATTTTATTATTCATTTAGTGGTTAAAATTAAAATCCAACACGAAGGCCTAAAGAAACAAGGCGCGTACTTGGAGTGGTTCCAGAGCCAATGGTACTTTCACCGATTTCAGGGTCAAAGGTTTCATATTTTGCTGCAAACCAAAGGTTTTGACCTTGAACATAAGCACTTAGACTATTTAATTTTAATTTATCAACTATCTTTTTATCAAAATTATAATTAAGCGTAAGGTTTCTTAATTTAACAAAGGAACCATCCTG
>CAZXZK010000093.1:0-6450 GCA_964645295.1 uncultured Cytophagales bacterium
AAAGATGGATAATTAAATACTGAAATAAACAGTAGATGGTAAAATAGTTTTTTTATCATTTTAAAATTTATTTCCTAATCCTTTTAACCTATCTGGCACCATAAGCATATTAGCTTGGTGCTCATTTACTATATTTTGAATATCCTCTGAATTCCCGGATGCACCTGCGCGAAAATCAATCTCTCAGAAGGCTCCTGATCTACTCAGACGATAAATCATTGCCATCCAATTCTTTGTCGGTCGGTAAATCAACCCCAATGTTTTAGGAAAAAGTAGAAAAAAAATTAATTTTTTCATGTAAAATAGGTTAAAACAAAGATAGTTAAATTTCAATTTTTCCTAAAAATTTATTAACTTTATCCAATTTATACTTCAATCAACAAACGCTAATAAAATGAAAACCAAAAAAGAAATCACAGAAAATTGGCTACCAAGGTATACGGGTAGACAACTTGATGAATTCACACCTTATGTCCTTGTAACAAACTTTTCAAAATACCTGGATATCTTTGCAAACCATTACCAGGTAGAAATTAAGGGTAAAGATTTCCCCATTCAAACCGTGGTTGCAGATGGAATTACCATGATTAATTTCGGAATGGGTAGCCCCATGGCGGCTACCATCACAGACCTCCTTTCTTCTATCCACCCAAAAGCAGTTCTCTTTTTAGGAAAATGTGGTGGATTAAAACCAAAAAATAAAATTGGCGACTTAATCCTACCTATCGCTGCCATCAGAGGTGAAGGAACATCCGTAGATTATTTTCCGCCAGAAGTACCTGCTCTGCCCGCTTTTGCCTTACAAAAAGCTGTTTCCACCACTATAAGAGACCATGACTTAGATTATTGGACAGGTACCGTCTACACGACCAATAGAAGGGTATGGGAACATGATGAGTCCTTTAAATCTTATTTAGAAAAAATTCGGGCAATCGCCATTGATATGGAAACTGCCACCATTTTCTCAGTTGGCTTTCATAATTCAATTCCGACAGGAGCCTTATTATTAGTAAGCGATCAACCAATGACACCTGAGGGCGTTAAAACCTCAGAAAGTGATAAAAAAGTAACAGAAAACTTTGTAGAAACTCATATAAAAATCGGAGTAGATTCACTCAAGCAATTAATCAATAATGGACAAACTGTTAAGCACTTGAGGTTTTGAATTATGTTAAAATAGGTAATTTCAAAGGTGAAAATTAACTTAGGGATTAATTCCAAAACAAAAAAATCTAATAATAATTTATTATTGGATTTATCATATTCACCTTTTAAATTTAGTTATAATCTAAATTGAATGAATTTAAATGCTGATTTAGGGGAAGGTATTAAAAATGAACCGGCTATTTTTCCTTTCATAGACTCTTGCAGCATTGCTTGCGGGGGGCATTACGGCGATCAATATTCCATTTTAGAATCCATGAATTTAGCAAAAAAATTCAAGGTAAAATTAGGCGCCCACCCCTCCTATCCTGATCAAAAAAACTTTGGACGAATTTCTATCAGGTTAAATAAAAAAGAATTTCAAGATTCCATACAAAAACAAATGGAACTTTATTTCTCCTGTTTAGAAAAAAAACAGCTTTCCAATTATCATATTAAAGCCCATGGTGCTTTATACCATGATTTATCAAAAAATGATGAACTGTGTGAATGGTATTTAGAAGTCATTGAAAATTACCCATTTGAATTTCTTTATTTATTCCCTGATTCAGCCCTGGAGAAAACTTGTATCCAATATTCAATCCCTTATTTAAAAGAGGGATTTTTAGACCGAAATTATCTGGAAGATGGATCGCTCATTCCACGAACAGAAAAAAATTCACTTATTCAAAACCCGGAAGAAATCATCCAACAAATTAAAAAATTTGAAGAAGATAAAATTTTTCAAACCTATTGTTTACACGGAGACCACCCTAAGGTCCTTGAATTTCTTCAAAAAATAAAGGATATTTATCCAAAATGAAGCAGTATAACCTGACATATTTTCCCATCAACCAACATAGTTTGATCATTCAATGGCCAAAAATGATTGACAAAGAAATTTTAGACGATATAATTTCATTTAAATTTATCCTAGAAAATACCTATGACTTGGTTTTTTGTCAAAATTCCTACCAAGAAATACTTCTAGAATTTAAGAAACCCATTCAAAATTTTGAGGAAATTAATCAAAATCTCCAACTCCTTTATTCAAAAAATAACCGTCAAAAAAATACCAAATCAAGAATCCATATTCCCGTTTGCTATGATCCTGAATTCGGTTTAGACCTTATTCAATTATCCTATAACCTTGGTATTTCCTCTCAAGAATTGATTCAAATCCATACTGAAAAGACCTATACCCTCTTTTCACTAGGTTTTCTACCCGGATTTATGTATTTAGGTGGTTTAGACCAACGCCTACATTTTCCTAGAAAAGAAAACCCCAGACAAACCGTTCCAAAAGGTGCAGTTGGTATTGGGGGAAGTCAAACCGGAATTTATCCGCAAGAAAGCCCGGGCGGTTGGCAAATTATTGGTAATTCACCCCTTAACCTTTTTAATATCAATCAAAATCCTCCCGTAGTGGCCAAGCCAGGAGATGAAATACGATTCTTTCCTATTTCCAAAAATGAATTTGAACTTATTCAAATCCAATCTGCTGCAGGGATCTATCCATTAAAAAAGGAGGTGATTCCATGTTAAAGTTTCTGCAGGCCGGTTTGCTGACCTCCATTCAAGACAAAGGAAGAAAAAAATTTCGAGATTGGGGCGTTCCTCAAGCAGGATATATGGACAGTCACTCTGCACAATTAGCCAATCAATTGGTGGGAAACCCCCTTCATTCCGCCGTATTGGAAATCACCATGGTGGGGCCAACAATCGAATTTTTAAAGAAAAGTGAAATAGCAATAACTGGAGCTGAATTCGAAATTTTCATGAATGAAGAACCCATTGAAATTCGGAAAAAAATACCAGTAAATCCGGGTGATATCTTAAAATTTGGGAAATTAAATGCCGGCTTAAGAGCTTATTTGGCTATCCGAGGTGGAATTTTATCTCCTAGTATCCTAGAAAGCCAATCACAGTATTTCCCCATTACCCCTATTCCATCAATCAAAAAAGGGGATTTAATTGAAATAAACACCATTCAACCTAATTTAGAAAAAAATAATTCCCTGATTCACCAACTTACTCAGTTAAATTCATCTCAAATCCTCGTTGAAAAAGGACCGGAATTTCACCTTTTAAACTCCCTTCAAAAGCAAAAACTGGAAAACACGATTTTTCAAGTTTCGAATAGAAATAATCGAATGGCATACGCTTTAACTCCGTGTATTCCAGGCATAAAAACCAATCTTATTACTTGTCCGGTTTTACCTGGAACCGTACAATTAAGTTCCGATGGCACCTTATTTATATTGATGAGAGATGGACAAACCACCGGTGGTTATCCACGTATTTTACAATTACCAGAAAGAAGTATAAACCAAATAGCTCAACTAAAAACAGGAAATGAATTTAAATTAAAATTGATTTCATTATTGCCTATTAATCCGTAATTTGGAGATCTATTTGAGTATTTTTATGAAAAACAACCTCTATTTTTTACTCATCTTGATGAGTCTAACGGCTTGCAAAAATCAAGGTAATTCTGTTGAAATCTTAAAATTAAAGGTAGATTTAAATGCTCCCCAACAAACCATTCATGGTTTCGGTGCCTCAGACGCTTGGGCTTGCCAGTTCGTTGGAAAATATTGGCCCGAGGAGAAAAAAAATCAAATGGCAGAATGGTTATTCAGCCGAGAATTAAATTCAGAACATTCCCCAAAAGGAATTGGCTTAAGTCGATGGCGATTTAATTTTGGTGCAGGCTCCGCACAACAAGGAGCTCATAGCGGCATTAAGGATGAATGGAGAAGAGCCGAAGCCATGATGGAATCAGATGGAGTATGGAATTGGGATGCTCAGCAAGGCCAAAGATGGTTTTTAAAATCAGCCAAAAAACACGGCGTTGAAACCTTTATTGGCTTTGTCAACTCCCCGCCTGTTGCCCTAACAAAAAATTCAAAGGCCTATTCAAGTGGTGAGCCCTATTATAATCTTTCCGAATTTACCTATTACGATTATGCTAAATATTTGGCTAGTGTGATTTATAATATTCAAGATAAGGATTCCATTTATTTTGATTATATATCCCCCTTTAATGAACCTCAATGGGATTGGGCAGATGGTGGACAAGAAGGAAGTCCTATCCAAAATTATGAAATCAAAGATGTCTCTCGCCAAATAGACGCCTTATTCAAAGAAAGAAATATCCAAACAAAAATTGAAATCACGGAGTCTGGAAAATTAAATTACTTGTATGAAAAAGCAGATAAACCCGGAAGAGGTGAACAAATAAAAACCTTTTTTGATCCGGTTTCCAAAAATTATATCGGACAAATCCCTTCCCTAGCAAAAAAAATAGCCGGTCATAGTTATTTTACCACTTGGCCCTTAGACACCCTTGTTTCCGTGCGTGAAAAAGTCAAAGCTGAAATCGAAAAATTGGCATTTCCAGTGGATTTTGCCATGACTGAATATTGTATCCTTGATAATAATGAAGAAATCCAAGGTTCTAAAAGAGATTTGGGAATGAAAACAGCCCTTTATGTCGCAAGGATTATCTTTGCTGACCTGACCATAGCCAACGCTAGTTCATGGTCTTGGTGGATTGCCCTCTCTCCTTATGATTTTAAAGATGGCCTAATTTACATCGATGATAATAAAGAAGATGGACATTATTATGATTCTAAATTACTGTGGGCTTTGGGAAACTATTCCCGATTCATCCAACCTGGAATGAAACGGTATGAAATAATTCGTAATGATTCCCTGACTAAGGCAGCATCTCTAACCAGCATAATGGCCAGCACTTACCTTTCACCAGATCAAAAAAATATTACCACCGTATTAGTGAATTATTCAAAAAATGAAAAAGAAATCCTACTAGAACTTGATAATTTAACCATTGAAAAAAACATCAAAATCTATATCACTAACGAAGAAAATAATCTAGCATATATCGGAAATTGGGAATCAAAACATCCACTGAATTTGCCAGCAAGATCGATTATAACCCTTAGTACTTTAGATTAATATATCATGAACTACCTTATTTTAATTTGCAGTATTTTAGTCAGTTTTAGCAGTTTTGGGCAATGGAATGAATTGGACAATAAAATTGCAGAGACATCTGGGTTGGAACAATTCGAAAATGGTTGGATTACCTTCAATGACTCAGGAAATGACCCCATTTTATATAAAATCAATCAAAGAGGAGAAATTCTAAAGGAATTTCCCATAAAAGGAATTAAAAATAAGGATTGGGAAGATATTACCTTCGATGGCAAAAACTATTTTTTAGCAGATTTAGGAAATAATTTAGGTAATCGAAAAGACCTAGTAATCTATATTCTTTCCAATAAATTAATCCTAGAAGACTCCATTCAAATAACCTATAAAAAACAAAAGAATTTCAAATCAAGAAAAATCCATTCTTTTGATTCTGAAGCAATTATATCCTATAAAGACTCCCTAATTATTTTTTCCAAAGATCGAAAAAACCTTTATTCGACGATTTATTCTTTACCCAAAAAAGCAGGTAAATATGCTTTGGAAAAAATTGGTCGACTAAACATTAATTGTTTGATTACAGGAGCAGATTTTGATGAAAAATCCAGATTATTGGTTTTAACGGGTTATAATTTCACCTTAAAACAATTCCTCATTCAAATACCAAATTTTAACCCCTCTGGTGAGAATTCTATTTGGAAAGAAGAAATTGATTTAAAACCCGGTCAAATCGAAGCCGTAAAAATACTGAATAAAAAAACTTTCCTCCTTAGTTCTGAGGCAATTAGAGGCGAAAAAGCAAAAATTACCACCTGGAATAATTCCAATTAATTCATAAAAATAATGTTTTTCCAAAATAATTAGATTAATAAAAATATATGAAAAAAAAATCCATTTTTCCTGTCTTAGGCATGACCTGCGCATCATGTGCCAATAGCGTTGAAACAACCATCCAAGGAAAAATGGGAATTGAAAAAGCCATAGTCAATTTTGCTTCTGCTACCATTCAGGTTGAATTTGACGAAAATCAAATTAAACCAGAAGAGATGAAATCAGCTCTTCAAAAAATTGGTTATGATTTATTGATTGACAACCATTCGAATTTAACACAAGAGAAGATCCGAGAGGAAAATTTCAAAAAATTGAAATTTCGAACCTATGGGTCCATTCTTTTAGCAGCCCCTTTGGTGCTTTTAGGGATGGTATTTCCAAACTTTCCTTATGGCAATTATTTCATGTGGATTTTATCCACTCCAGTGGTTTTTTATTTTGGAAAAGATTTTTTTATCAATGCGGTAAAGCAAGCAAAAAATAAAATGGCCAATATGGATACTTTGGTTGCTTTAAGTA
>CAZXZK010000094.1:0-3331 GCA_964645295.1 uncultured Cytophagales bacterium
TAATGAAAGGTTTTTATGTTACCTGGAACAAGGAAAGTGTCGACGATTCCGTAATTTGGCAAAACATCAATGAGCTTTCAAAAAATGCTTTAAAGTCTATCGTGGATGAATTATCACAAGAAACTTTAGGACATGCAAAAGTGGCCAATAATGCAAGAAATGCCTTTTCAACGAATGAATATGGAAATGGAAATGGAAATGGTCGGGGAAATGGTTATAAAAAGAATAATAACTACCGAAGAAACTTCAGAAATCACAAAAAATAAGATCAATGGCATCTTTCAAAGTTAAAGGAGGAGTCAAATTAAAAGGCGAAATCGTCCCTCAAGGAGCAAAAAATGAAGCTCTTCAAATATTATGCGCCGTTGTCCTAACCAAAGAAGATGTAATTATTCATAATATTCCCAATATTCGGGATGTCAATCAATTAATTGATTTGCTAGGTGCCATGGGGGTACGAATTGAAAAGCTTTCCTCTTCATCCTATAAATTCAACGCTTCCAAAGTAGATATCAGCTTCTTAGATTCCCCGGAATATAAGCAAAAAGCAGCCTCATTAAGAGGATCTGTGATGCTGGTGGGTCCTACCCTAGCCCGTTTTAAAAAAGGGAAAATTCCTTCTCCGGGAGGCGATAAAATAGGTAGAAGAAGATTGGATACTCATTTCATGGGCTTTATCAAATTAGGGGCGGAATTTAAATTCAGTCAGGAAGATGGTGGTATTTACCAAGTAGATGCCTCGAACCTGACGGGTTCTTATATGCTATTGGATGAGGCTTCTGTAACAGGCACCGCAAATATTTTAATGGCAGCGGTATTAGCCAAGGGTACCACCCAAATTTACCATGCAGCTTGTGAACCTTATATTCAGCAATTATGTAAAATGCTGAATAGAATGGGAGCAAAAATATCCGGGATTGGTTCAAATTTATTGACCATCGAGGGAGTAGAGGAATTAGGTGGAACAGAGCATACGATGTTGCCTGATATGATTGAGATTGGTTCATTCATTGGTTTAGCAGCCATGACTGGATCCGAAATCACAATAAAAGATTGTAAAATCCCTGAACTCGGAATCATCCCAGAAGTATTTAAAAAATTAGGAATAAAATTAGAGTTCCGAGGAGATGATATTCATATCCCGGCACAGGAACATTATGAAATTGAAAGTTTCATCGATGGGTCCATGCTAACCATCTCAGACCATCCATGGCCAGGTTTCACTCCCGATTTACTTTCAATTGTTCTCGTAACAGCCATACAGGCAAAGGGGACTGTCTTGATTCATCAAAAAATGTTTGAAAGTAGATTGTTTTTTGTAGACCGCCTTATTGAAATGGGAGCACAAATCATTTTATGTGATCCGCACCGTGCTACCGTAGTTGGGTACGACAGAAAACAGCCTTTAAGAGGAATTAGGATGTCGTCTCCAGATATCCGTGCTGGAGTTTCTTTATTAATAGCGGCCTTATCAGCCAAAGGAGATTCAATCATTGATAATATTGAACAAATTGATCGTGGCTATCAAAATATAGATGATCGTTTACGTTCATTAGGCGCTATAATTGAAAGAATCTAATGTTAATTTCAAAAATTAAAAGTACCATTAATTTGGCCGTGCCGATTGTCATAGGACAAATGGGCGTTATGTTAATGGGTTTAGCAGACACTATCCAAGTTGGCCAAATGCCCGAATTAGCAGCTGAAAGTTTGGGTGCAGCAGGTACGGCAGGCTCACTCTTTTTCACAATAGCTGTAGTAGGTTTAATCAGTATTGGTATTGCCTCTCCCCTTGTTTCAAAATCCATTGCAGAAAAAGACCCTGGAGAAGCAGGATTAATTTTAAAATCCAATATTAAAGTGGCCCTTTTTCTGGCTACCATCACCTTTTTAATCATATTTATTTTAGGTTTAAATTATGATATATTCGGTCAAACTGAAATCAATAAAAAACTGACTCTACCCTATTTAGCGCTTATCGACTTCTCCGTTTTTTTTACTTTTTTATTCGGGGCTTTCAAAAGCTTTACAGATGGTTTAAAAAATACAAAAGTAGGGATGGTTATTACCCTGTCTGCTCTTATTGTAAATATCATCCTTAATCAAATTTTCATTTACGGTTGGGGGCCTATTCCAGCGATGGGACTTACCGGATCAGGGATTTCCACTTTATTTTGTAGAATGGCAATGGCAGGCTCTATTGGTTTATACATCAAATATCGAAAAGATTATGATTTATATTTTTCGAAAAAAGAACATCGCTTTCATTTTGATAGAGAAAAATATTTATTAAAAACAGGCGTTCCTAGTGGTTTTCAAGGTTTCTTTGAAATCGCAGCCTTTGGATCGGCAGTGATTATGATGGGATGGATTTCTGTGACGGCTCAAGCTGCTCACATGGTTGCCGTTAATATGGCAGCAATTACCTTTATGGCAGCTACCGGTCTAGCCGCCGCAGGGGGAATTAATGTCGGCTCTGGTATGGGAAATAAAAGTCGGTCTGAAATCCTTGTCTCTGGTAATGCCGCCATTTTGATTGTCAGTGCCTTCATGATTTTCACCTCCTTGACCATGTTTTTTGGAAGAGATTTACTGGTTAGAGGTTATACTAGCGAAGTGGTCGTCATTGATATTGCAGTAAAACTCATCATTTGGGGAGCAATCTTTCAATTATTTGATGGGGTACAAGCCGTTTCTTTGGGCTTATTAAGGGGTATGCAAGATGTGAATATCCCGACTATTATTACGGTTATTGCCTACTGGGGTGTAGGTATACCCTCCTCTTATTATTTGGGAATAAAGACTGATTATGGTGCAGTAGGAATCTGGATGGGCCTTTGCATTAGTTTAATCGTCTCTTCCATTTTTCTTACTTGGCGTTTTTACTACCAAGCTAAACGAGTAAAACTTTAAAAAAATAATTGATATTATTTATCAATCAACTTGATTTTTGATATCCCCCATAGATTAATTCCGAAAAATTATTTAAATTTCCTCTAGGGGACGGGAGGGTGCATTTAATCCCCTTAATTAATTTAAAGCATTTTTCACTTAAAAATCTTGATAATTTAAATCTCTAAACTGATAAACTATGAAAATCAAATTTCTTACATTCACCTTATTATTCATCAGCTTTGTAAGTTTTTCACAAAATAACCCATGGGTCAACCTTTTCAATGGAAAAAACCTATCAGACTGGAAACTTTCAGATAATCCGGAAACCTTTTCCGTTAAAGATGGTAAACTAATTGTTGACGGAAACCGGTCTCACATGTATTATAACGGGTCATTTAATAACCATAATTTTAAAAACTTCGAACTAAAATGTGAA
>CAZXZK010000094.1:3341-6417 GCA_964645295.1 uncultured Cytophagales bacterium
AAACCTCTCATGGCGCTAATTCTGGAGTATATATCCATACCGAATACCAAGATACTGGTTGGCCTGCAAAAGGTTATGAAATACAAGTCAATAATTCCCATACAGATTGGAGAAGATCTGCGTCCTTATATGGCATTGTAGACAATCCGGAAGTTTATGTAAAAGATGAAGAATGGTATACCATGACCATCCGCGTGGAAGGAAATCATATTATTACTAAAATCAATGATATCGTAGTGGTAGACTATACCCAACCTGAAAATCCTACAAGAAACGAGGGTAGTGCCAAAAGAATTCTTAGCTCTGGCACAATAGCGATTCAAGGTCATGACCCTAAATCTCATATTGAATACCGAAAAATTCAGATTAAATTACTTTAATGGAATTAATGAAATCTCCCCGATGATACCTGATGGCATAGCCTGCCATTGGGTAGCATCAAAGGTTTTATAATCTTTATTGACCATATTGATTTCATAAAAAATCTTCCAATCTTTGCCTGCCATCTCAATAGCCCTTAATCTATTGGCAGATAAATTGGTTACCTCCAACCTCAATTCGTTTTTATCTTTTAAATTAGACAATTCAATTTCAAAAGGATTCGACCAGACCGTCCCTTGATACTCTCCATTTAAAAATACTCTGACAGACTCCCTCACATCCGGAAATTTTAATAAAAATCTATTGATACCTCCTTTTGGCTTATTGAAATTAGTCGTATATTCTGCCATACCACTAAAGGATTCTTCCCTCTTTCCATAGTTTGTCCAAGATTCCAATTTTCTAATTTTTCTAGATGAAGGAATCTCTTCTCCCCCTTTC
Organism: uncultured Cytophagales bacterium; assembly: GCA_964645295.1. Lineage (GTDB taxonomy): Bacteria > Bacteroidota > Bacteroidia > Cytophagales > Spirosomataceae > CAZVFE01. Next base: position 4,164 of record CAZXZK010000094.1, read on the forward strand.
ATAAACCTTAATTCATATTCACCATTTAAAACAATAGGCGGAGAATTTTCATCCTGATAATCCCAATTATTAGACGATTTTTTATTCGAAACTACCACGATGGACTTCCCTGATTTCAATTGAAGCCTAATTTTCCCTTGCGAAATACTCCCCATACCTTCCTTCAAATTATCCGGATCAAATAAAAAATAATTTTCTGATTGTGAATTAAGTTTTACAAAATCATCAAAATTTTTTGAACCATGATTCACTATAAAATAAACCTGTTGATCTCCTATTTCTCGACGAATAAATTTCAAACCAGCCTGAGTTAAAGATTCCCCATGAATCTGATTGGATTCTAAAGTTTGGACAATATTGAAATTCAGAGGAAGGCCAGTTAATAGATCATTTAAATCTTGCTCCCTCGATTCATAATTATTAAATCCTGGAACTGTTTCGGGAAATCCTTGGAAGAAAACCTTGCCCCCATTATTTTTTAATTCAATCAATTTTTTCATTGTTGAAATAGGCATAACCTTAGAATCTGGTACCACAATGGCTTTGTATTTTCCACCTGGAAATTGAATCATTCCATCCACCACCTTTGCTTCATTTAAGAATCGATCAGAGAAAAAATCGACCAAATAACCCTGATTCATCAATTCATTCGCTAATTCATAAAAAGGTCTTCCCAATAACCATTCCTCTAAACCATGAATCATTAATTGAACAAATATTTTCCCTCTTAAATAATCTTGCCAAATATCGTAAATAGGCCAATATAGTGCAATTTCATTATCTGGCTGACCAGCTTGAAGATATTCCTGTACATTTTTTGTATAGTTAAATAAAGCAGGGGCATCTCGCCAAATTTCCATTTGGGGAGCAAAATTAACTGAGGCATAAAATTTCCAACCAGGCCAGGCCGCGTTTGGATCTGAATAAGTGGAACCATGTAAGAAAGTATGATTTACGCCATTTAAAAACAATTCTTCTAGTTCCGGTTTGGTCTGAGAAAGCGCCACCTTAAAATGATCTCGCAGCCAAGTAAAAGATTCAGAGGAAATTAAAGGTTTTCCCATGATATGTCCGGCTGAAGAGGAAAATTTCAACATGACTGGGTCCGCATCTCCCTCTCGGATATCCTCTTTTTCTCTTCTAAAACCAGGAATATCAAAAGGCATGGAACCGAAAGTTTCACATTCTGGGATATCAGCAGAGCCATAAAAATCCAATAAATTGCCTGGAGAACCATGGGCTTGTAATTTAGTTTTATAACCTTTTGAATTTGCCCAGCTCGTCCATGGCCGATCAAAATTCTCCAATAACATATCTGATAAAGTTTCTCGATAATCTGATCTTATTCGATTCGCTATTTCAGAATCTGTTTTTAGATAGATCAAATCCAAATAAGGCCTTAAATCATATCCCCTTCTTTGGATAAATTCATCAAAAAATTCAGGACTAAAATCAGTTCCATAGACTTCATAACTATCATTAAAAATAGCCCTTATGGGTGATTTTAAAGATTCATTATAGGGAATCAAATAATCCTTTAGGGCTTTCGAGGAATAATGGTCTACTGTAAAACCCTCTCCACCAGGGGCGGCCCTTTTTACTTTTTGATTGGTTTTATCCGCATATACCGCATATAAAGTACCGGCATATGGAGCAATAAAATTGAAATGAAGGTTTTTGTCTACAATTGAACTAATATTTTTTTGGTCTGGTTGATCTGAAAAATACAATAGATTTAAAAATTCAGCATGGGGGTTTTTCGGTTTTAAAAATAAATCTAATGCTTGATTTTGTGAAACCTGAAAAGTATCGATAGTTAATTTTGTGGCTGCAAAATGGGGTTCGACTTGTGGGCCACCGTATGGCCAACCTGTTCCTAGAACCATATCAACTTGTAAGCCTAGGCTATCAGCCACCAAACAAGTATAATCTAAAAGGTCCAAATACTTTCTTGAAAAAAAAGGAATGAAATTTTCTTCCTGACCCTTCACACCATAAATAGGGGTAATTTCCACTCCACCCAGGCCTACTTTTTTAAATTCCTCTAAATGGTATTTAATACCTTCTTTTGAAATGGCATTCCCCATCCACCACCAACGAGTAAAAGGTTTTGTTGTTTGCGAAAAACTAAAAGATGAAATAAATAGGAATAAAAGTATTTTTATAAAGGTTTTCATACAAGGTTAATTTTTAGGGAAGAGTGAAGAGTGAAAAGTGAAGAGTGAAAAGTGAAGAGTGAATAGTTTTTTAATTC
>CAZXZK010000095.1:0-6384 GCA_964645295.1 uncultured Cytophagales bacterium
CACATAATCTCGAGTAACTTCATCATCTAAGGCATAAAAATTTTGTTGGATAGGACGAAAATAAAAAAGATTCATCACTTTTTTTTGAGGAAGAAAATAAAAATAATTCAAGCCTAGGTTCGTCCGGCGATTATTGGGTAGTTCCCGAACCCCCAGCATTCTCTCTGAATCAAAATAAAGCTCTTGTTTTCCAACTCGAAGAAGCGAATTTGAATCCACCTTCCATTCGGCAAAAAATTGATGAAAAGAAAGATCATTCTTTTCTATATCATTTAAAAGAGGCGTGTTTTTCATCCACTTATCCGTCGAAAGAATTTGGCCAAAAAGACGTAATTTGCCTCGATAATTCCAGTCCGTATAGAGCAAAATACGATGATACAATCGAGTAAATCTTTGGTCTGGATATCCTTGATTTTTTTGAGAAAAATTATAATTATTGAATAATTGAGTCATTAAACGTAGCTCCCCACCAAAATGAAGATTCTTGCTGGTATCAGATAAATGCGGATGTATAAGTCTATAATCCTCCGCTCTTGAAATATCCAAATTTTGAGAATATAGTACATGACCCACCAAGTAAAAAAGCAATTGCAGTTTTTTCAAAGAATGATGAATAATTTCTGCAAAGAAAACAAAATATTATGTTTTATTTCATGATTCCAGTCACGATTCTTAGTGGCGCCCCAGAACCTTTTTTAATTTTCATCGGCAAGGCCATGATAAATAGATTTGTTTCTGGAATTTTATTCAGATTGGAAAGATTTTCAAAACCAGGAATATTGGCTCCCAATAAATGTTGATGGGTTTCAAAATAATTGGATTGCCCATAGTCTAAAGAAGGTGTATCTAAGCCAAGAGCTTTAGGTTGTCTATTATCTAATAACCAACGGCAAGTTTCAGGATCAATACCCGGAAAATGTAAGTCGACTAAGGCTTCGTCTCCTTTTAAATGGGTCCCTAAATATTGGTTCCGATCATGATAATAATCACTCCACCCGGTTTCAAATAAAATAATGAGGTTGGGGGAAATTTCTCCATGTATTTTTTCCCAATCTAATATATCCTGAATAGAAATTTGAAAATCAGGATTTCCTTTGACTTTTTCTCGAAGATTGATTTTTATTCCCTCGCCAATTAAATTTTGAAGAGGAATTTGATCAACAGTGAAATGATTTTCTGCAAAATGGATGGGGGCATCTAGATGGGTTCCACCGTGTTCGGGGGAAGAAAATCGAAAGGAAGAATAAAAATAGCCTTTTTCGGTTTCACCGTAAAAATTTTTAGGATGTTGAAAATGATTGGTATCATTTGGCCAATAAATGGTGGTAGAATCAAAAGAATGGGTCAAATCTATCAATTCTTCAAATTGAGGGGTATTATTAGGAAGGTTACAATTCGTTAATAGGAAGAGTATCCCTAAAAGAGAAAATAAAATATTTTTCATGGGTTAGGTTTTTTTTTACGAAATTATTTCAATTTCAATACATCTCCAATTTTTAAACCATTTTTATATTGAATAGGATTTAAATTCATCAATTCTTTTGCATTTATACCATAAAATCGGGCGATTCCATAAAAGGTTTCACCTTGTTTAACTTTATGATTGACAGGAATATGATCTTTTTTTATTTCCGTATTGACATCAATTGAATCTGGCTTGGACTTGGAAGAAGGGAATTCTGTATGAATCCAGTCGGTATTTTTAGCATCAGCAGGACGTGTAACAATTTCTCTTGAGGTAGCTGGCTCAATCAATACAGGTTCTCCGTCGAGACTTGTTGAAACTCGACGTTGATCATTTTCAAAAATCGTTATCTGCTTTTTTGATTTTTGTCCGAGTTGAATTTTATCCTCAGAAATTGGTTTATTGAACTCTTTCTTAGGTTCAGACTTAACCTTATCCATTTCTTTTTGGATTAATTCAATGACAGGAATTGCGCGAAAATAGCGAATTTCTTGTCCAATACTTAAAATAGATTCCGATTTTAATTGGTTTAAATCTAAGATTTGGGAGAGCGTCATATTGAATCTTCGGGCGAGAGTGGTTAAATTATCTCCGGGTTGAACCTTATAAATCTTTATTTCTTTTTCATTTGAAATGATATTTTGTTGCTTTTTAGGTTTAGTTTGTGGTTTAAACAAGAAGTTTGAATCAATGGAAGCAACTAAATCTTCCTTATTATACGGAGGATTATCTTGAATGGGATGAATATGAACAATTTGATAATTTTTATCAGCAGGAATCAAATCGGAGTTCAGCCAGGGGTTTTGTTGTTTTAACAAGGTAAAATCAATATTTAATTCCTCCGCCAAATCCTTTAAACTTTGATTTTGGGCAGAAATAAAATCGATTTTCATGGAAACAGGTGAATCAAATTGGCGCATGGCATTTTCCCAAAAAAGCTTATGCGCTAAATAACGCAATACGTACCAATCAGTACTTTCATCTAGGTGAATCAGGGATTTATTTGACCATTCTTTGGCAAATTTTGTTTGATAATATCCTCCTAATCCAAGACGATACGACAAAAGAGAACCAATCCAATTATTGGTTTTTTTATTATTTATCAAAAAATAATTGGCAGCTCCTCTGGTAGAATGAATGATGTGTTTCCGTTCATCGATGGTTTGATCTACCCTAAGACCCATACCCTTTGCAGTTTCCATTTTAAATTGCCAAAAACCAACGGCATTCGAACTAGAAACGGCAGAGGCATTTAAAGAGGATTCTTGAACACATAAATATTTAAAGTCTAGGGGGACATTATTTTCTTGAAGGATGGATTCAATGGTTGGAAGATAGATATTCATTTTTTCCAACATGGTATTGACATAATTGAGGTTTTTTCCAAGTAATAGATATTCAGTCTCCACGATATCTTTGGCTTTCGGACTTAAAACAACTGAAACATTCGCTAATGAAAGTGTATCAGGCATTTTTGGGAGAGCCGTCAATGAAATAAGGATGGCACTGGCAAGGTTAATAATTCGAAAGGTGAAAGATTTCCACATAAATTCCTGAATAATGTTTCATAAATTTATTAAATAAATCCTTCAAATTGAAAATTTTTAAAAAATAAGACATTTTTGAAGAGATTTAAGTAAATTACTTATCTAAATCAATTCTAATTTTATGAAAAAGGTATTTTCCATTTTATGTATTTTAGTTAGTTTTTCTAGTTTTTCCCAAAATAAAATAACCATCATTCCTGCACCTAAAAATATGGAGGAAGGAAAGGGTCATTTTACCATAAACGAAAAAACGAATATCATTATTACCGAGCCAAGCTGGTTTGCAATCGCAGAAAATTTAAAAAATCAAATTTCTCAATCCACAGGTTGGGCTTTATCAATTAAGAACAAAGGTAATCGAGGCATCTTATTTGAAAAGGTGGACGGAATGGGGTTGGAGGAATATCAATTAATAATTGATAAAAACGGGGCAAGAATCAGTGCTAGTAGTCCTAATGGAGCATTTTACGGACTTCAGACCTTGTATCAATTAATGCCTGCAGAAATTTTTGATCAGGCAAAGACTTTATCTGTACCCTATGTTCAAATTGAAGATTCTCCGAGGATGAACTACAGAGGATTGATGTTGGATGTGGGCAGGCATTTTTTTCCTGTATCATTCATAAAGAAATACTTGGATTTAATGGCTTTTTATAAATTGAATCGATTCCATTGGCATTTAACAGAAGATCAAGGATGGAGGATTGAGATAAAGCGCTACCCCCTACTGACCAAAATATCCTCTATCAGAAAAGAGACCATGGTTGGGCATTATCGCAATCAGGAATTTGATGGAAAGGCCTATGGGGGCTATTATACCCAAGAGGAAATTAAAGAAGTGGTAGCTTATGCGGCAGATCGCTATATCACTGTGGTACCTGAAATTGAAATGCCGGGCCATTCTCAGGCGGTATTGGCGGCCTATCCTCAATTAGGTTCGAATCAAGACAAGATTTACGAGGTTGCAACGAAATGGGGTGTTTCAAAAGATGTTTATGCTCCTAGAGAAGCAACATTTGAATTTTTACAAAATGTTTTGACGGAGGTGATGGAATTATTCCCAGGGGAATATATTCATATTGGAGGAGACGAATGTCCGAAAGACCAATGGAAGGAATCCAGGTTTGCTCAAAATTTAATTAAGAAAGAAGGTTTAAAAGATGAGCATGAATTACAATCTTATTTTATTCAACGAATTGATCAATTTGTTAGTTCGAAGGGAAGAAAAATTATTGGTTGGGATGAAATTTTGGAGGGTGGATTATCGAAGAATGCTACCGTGATGTCTTGGCGAGGAACAGAAGGAGGAATAGAAGCTGCCAAACAGCGCCATGATGTGATTATGTCTCCGAATTCATATTATTATTTAGATTATTACCAAGCGGAAAGTAAAACACAGCCCTTGGCCATAGGAGGATTTTTACCCTTGGAAAAATCCTATTCATTTGAACCTGAATTAGACGAATTAAGTGAGGAGGAGGCCAAGCATGTCATTGGGGTTCAGGCGAATGTGTGGACGGAATATATATCAAGTGGAGCTTATGCGGAATATATGACATTCCCAAGAGCTTTGGCCTTATCGGAGGTAGGATGGACTGTAAAAGAAAAAAAGAATTACGAAGATTTCAAGAAACGTTTAAATGAGCATCGTAAGCATTTGGATGCGATGGGAATCAATTATTGTAAAGTTGAATTTGAATAAAATGTGGAGAAAAAAAATATCAGAATATATCCTTAATATCATTGATTTTAGGGATGATACGGATCAGGAAGCGACAATTGCTGCGATAAAAACAGATATTGAATTTCGGGGGACGACGATCTGGATTATGATTTGTTCGATATTTATTGCATCTATTGGTTTGAATGCAAATTCTACGGCGGTGGTGATTGGGGCGATGTTGATATCTCCCTTGATTGGCCCAATATTAGGAATTGGGATGTCGGTAGCAATCAATGATGCGATTACCTTGAAGAAGGCCATCAAGAATTTTTTGGTGATGGTGATTATTTCGATATTAACGGCCTTTTTATTTTTCAAATTATTTCCTTTAAATGTGGATAGTTCTGAATTATTGGCGAGGACGCAACCGGATATTCGAGATGTATTAATTGCTTTTTTTGGGGGAGCGGCCTTGATGATTGCCCGGACGAAGAAGGGAACGATTGCTTCGGTGATATTTGGGGTATCTATTGCGACGGCCTTGATGCCACCCTTGTGTACGGCGGGCTATGGATTAGCCAAGGGGGGGGTAGTAGGATTTAGTTATTTAGCTGGGGCATTGTATTTATTCATCATCAATGCTTTATATATATCATTATCGACCTTTATTGTCATTAAATTATTAAGATTCCCTTTGGTTGAGCAAACCAATTCTCAGCGGGATCGATTAATTGCACGATACGCTTCTTGGGCGGCGGTATTAGCTACGATACCAGCGATTTGGACCTTTATTTTGGTCTACAATAAGAATTTAGTGCAAAACGAATTACAGAATTTGATTCAAAATGAAATTTCGGTGGATGAAACCATGCAATTAATCAATTATGATATTAATCATGATGAAAAGGTGATATCGATGAATTTTGTGCAAAAGATTACGGAAGCGCAGAAAAATCGATTATTAAATTTAATGCATGAAACAGAGACCTATCATGGCTTAAAGGATTATAATTTAAAGGTAAAGGGATCTGGTGATACGAATTATGAGATGATGGTCAGGGGTTATGAGGATGCTCAGCGGGAATTGCAGAAGGATAAAATTATCATTAGTTCATTGGAACGGGAATTGGCCCGATATGAAAATGGCGAGAATTCGAATAAAGGAGGGATGACAGAAAAGGAATTAATTACCTTTTTAAAAGATTTAAAAATTGCCAATATGGGGATCAAAGGGGTAAGAATTGAAAATCAAATAAGCACTATGAATTTTTCTAATCTAGATACGAATAGGCAGGTAATAGTGGAAGGAATAAAGGATGAGGAACTTAAAAAAACTATAGAAATTACTATAAAGGATTTTTTCGAAAAAGACGGAAAAAATTTAGGGGTAAGATTTGAATAATACAAAAATTACTTCTACCTTTGTGCCACAAATAGCCCCAATGGTCCGTTCGTCTAGGGGTTAGGACGCGTCCCTTTCACGGACGAAACACGGGTTCGATTCCCGTACGGACTACTCTACGGGAGATACTTTCAAAAGTGTCTCCCTTTTTTATTTCAAAACCCTCTAATTTCTTCATATTCTTATATATTTCATTAAAAGCAGGGTTGAATTTAGGGGTTCGATAATTCTCATTCCCAAAAATTAATTTTTCGTCAAATATCGAACTCAGTAGATTTCTCTTTAGTTTAGTATCAGCCTTTTCATA
>CAZXZK010000096.1:0-5483 GCA_964645295.1 uncultured Cytophagales bacterium
ATTTAAAGCGAATTCCTATAAAAGAATTATTCGATTGAGGCATCATTCCAAAATAGGAAAAACCATTTGCACAACCGCAAATATCACATCCTATGGAAGAATAGGAATAAATAAAGAAAACCAAAATATAAATGTATTTCATTAAAAAGAAAATCGAGGATTCGTTAAATAATCTTTGTCAGTAAGGGTTAATAAAAAAGAAATTATATCTTTTTTCTCTTGTTCGCTTAGTGAAATTCCTTTTCCAATAGCCGAATCAATATTGGGAAAATCTGCAATACCCGATTCATAATGATTTAAAACTTCTTCTAAGCTGGTAAACCTTCCATCATGCATATAGGGTACCGAAAATTCAATATTTCGCAAGGTTGGCGTTTTGAATTTGTACTTATCCCCTTCTAATTCTGTAATCCGAAACCTTCCCAAATCATTCAATTTGTTTGGGGGCAATCCATTATTTCTAAATGCATTATCGGTAAATAGAGGTTCTTTATGACAAGCCTCACATTTTTGAAGAAATAAATTATAACCTCTTTGCTCTTGTTCAGAAAAAATAGCTCCTTCCTTTCTTTTTACCTGGTCATATTTGGAATTTGCTGAAACAAGGGAATTCATGAATTGCGAAAGCGCTTTTAAAAAATTAACTGAAGTGATGGAATCCGTTCCAAAGGCTTTTTTAAACAAGGGTGGATATTTACTTGATTTTTGCATTTTCTTCAAAACATTTCCCAAATTCTCATCCATTTCAACTGGATTCTCAATGGGAGCAATAGAGAATAAATCCAAATCATGCACCCCACCGTCCCAAAAAAAACTGGTATACCAAGCGGTATTAACAATAGACATTGAATTTCGAAAACCTATTTTATTATCAATCCCATGAGATAAATCATGTCCATGATGCGTAAAAGCTGCATTTTGATTATGGCATTCAGCGCAGGAAATCGTATTATCCCGCGATAAAATGGGGTCATTAAAAATGGCCTTCCCTAATTGGAAACCATTTTCGGTAATAGGATTATTGGTAAAATTATAAACAGGATTGGGAAAATTTTCCGGTACATCCAGTGGAATTTTAAGGTCTTCCTGAGGATTTTCATTCTCAAGAATTCCATTGGATTTACAGCTAATGAATAGCACAAGAAATAGGATATAATACCAATATTTCATTCGCCTTTAATTGAATTAACAACAAACATTTTTGCATAATTATCTGCAATAAATTTCCCTTTCGCCGGGTTCATTACAATATGATAATTGGCAAAATCAATGCTATTTGAACCTTTAAAAATACTTTCAATTTTAGCTTCCAAATTAAATGAAGCGGTATTTGCTCCTTCAAGAACTAATGGTATTGAAAAATCTAAAGAAACCTTTTTTATATTATTAACCGTAGCAGAGGAAAGTCCACCAAAACCACCAATATGATATTTATAGGAATTAGTTCCAGAATTATCTGTAGGTGCATTCGCTGCAAGACCCTCCATTTTCAGGAAAATATAACCAGAATTCCAAGACCAATACATATTGTCCGTCCCATAACTTGCAGGATCTAATACTCCAATTCTTTCTTCTAAAGGCGAAGTATTTTTTAGGGAATCAACTCCAATGATAAAATTGATGGAAGAATAGGTTCCTGTAGGTAGACTATCAATTTGAATAATTTTTGAATTTAAATCAGATTCCTTAATTAAAAAATATTGATTGTCTAAAACTATTTTATTCCCATCCTGACGAACCAATTCAATATTAGAAATAAAATAATTTAAGGTTGAAATTGAAAATTCCTCATTATTTGGACTCAAATAATTTGAATTTAGCTTTATTGGGATTGAATTAATCGTATTAACAAAATTAATTTTCAAACTTGAATAGGAAGGCAGCACCTCTTTTTTTTCACAAGAGGTTATCAATAATAGTATAGCAAAAGCTATTGTAAATAAATATTTCATTTAGAATTATTTAAAGTTAAAATTAAAAAAAAACGAATTTTAACTAGACTAATTCTGGTGGCGCTTTGATTAAATTAATTTGCTTAAATTGGTATTGATTCTCATAAAGGAAATTAATTTTTTTAGGTAATTTTAATATAGGAAATTGAAAAGAAAAAAAATTAATCTGGTCAATTAAATCCAGGCTTGGATTATGAGAAATTCGCTCAGAGTTTGCTTTTTTTTCCTTTTCTTCTAATGATTTTAATTGTTTTGCTAAATAACAATGTCCATCACAATTTAATTCCGGACGATCCTTATTCAAACAAAAATTCTCTATTATTTCTGTCTGGTTGAATTGAAAAATAGCAATGGTACCCCACTTAGAAAATATGGGAATTTGCAATGCAAATACCAATAAAATTGCGACAATTTTTTTCACTTTTTAAAGTTAATTAAATTTAAAAAAAACAACTCTATAAATCGTGAAATTTTTAATTTATACCCTATTTCAATTCTTTAAGAATGGAATAATAGGCTTTTTTAGGATTCAGATTTTCATCAAATATTGTTGGCCAATCATGAATTTTAAAAAATGGTTTTATCCATGAATCCCGATCATTAAATCCCCAAAAAGTTATACCAAATCTTTGTGATTTTGGTACAGTTTTATAATATATCCTAATTAAATTAGCGTATTTATCAGCTTGTTGCTTAGCCATTTTCTCGGTGTATTCGGTATATTTTTGAATACCTTCAGCTGCGCTATCATTATGTTTATTAAAGATTAAATCTACCTCCGAAAGGTGAATTTTCAAACCAGTTGCTGCCGCTTTTTTCAAGGTAAATTCAATCATTTCATCGGAAATATCCATACGGTAATGCATTTGGAATCCTATACCTGTGATAGGAACTCCGTGCTTTTTCATATTATCAACTAGGTTTAATAAGGCATTCAATTTCAGAGTATCTCTTTCTAAATTAAAATCATTAATAAATAAATCAGCGTTCGGATCAGCCTCATGCGCAGCCTGAAAGGCAATTTTTATATAATCCATTCCTAAAGCATTGTACCATTCTGTTTTACGGTATTCTCCCCCGCTAGTTTCTATGGCTTCATTTACAACATCCCAACCTGCTACCTTTCCTTTGTATTTTCCCACATACTCCTTAATGTAATCCTCAATAAATCCTTTTGCCCATTCCGGATTCGACTTCAATTTTTCTTTGACCCAGTTAGGTGTACCACTATGCCAAATTAAAGCATGACCGAAAAGACGCATATTATTTTCCTGAGCAAAGCCTACCAAATTATCTACTCTATCCCATTGAAATTCTCCTTCTTGTGGCATCACTCGATACATTTTCATATCATTTTCTGCGGAAAGACTATTAAATTCATTTTTCGTTATTTCTAATTTCTTTGAATCTCTTAAAGTTGAATTTAAATTAATTGCAGTACCAATTGGAAAAGAACTTACTGTTTTTAAAGAGATTGGCTTTCCCCAACTAATTTTCAAAAAGGAGATGGCCTGCCTAGGCATGGTAAGATTGATTTCTGCCTTTCCATCCTTTATAGTTAAATTTCCTGGATTGACCAATTGTACTAATTGACCGGATTTTTCCAATTCTCTAATTTGCTCATCTGTTGGATTTTGCGGAGACCCCATTTCCTTCCATTTCGTATAGGAATTACTATTTTCTTGATCTATTCTAAAATGTTCTAGCTTTAAATTTTGATTTGGCAAACCGGCAATATTCAAAGAAACATTCGCATCTTCCACCTCTAAATTATTGTCGTCATGGTAGTTCCATAACATCACCGTCACTGCATTTTTCCCTTTGGACGCCAAAGCATTAATATCGGCTAGTTCACCTCTTACGCTCTGATCTCGAATTTTAATAAAATCATAAGCCAGGTTGGATTGATCGACTTTTATTCGCTCATTTTCCATCATTCCAAACATTCTAAATACATTTAATACGGGTTTATCAACTCCATTGGTGGCCATATCTCTAAAACCTGCAAACCATGGTTGGTTTTCAAATTCAAAACCCCAGGTAACTGCACCCAATAAATTAACACCATGATACTTGGCTAGGTCATATTTTCTAGCAAAGACCGAGGCTGTATAGGCGGCGTACATGGTTCCATTCCGGTAGGCATTATGAGGGTAATCAGCCTCGGAGCAGGCGGCACATCCCTCTGGATCGGATTCCCCAATTATAATGGGCAAATGCTTAAATTCAGGATAAGAAGCTACAATTTCAAAACCTCTATTAATATCTCGCAATTGGGTTCCCATATCCATTCTCACTCGATTGTTCACGATTTTAGGGCCACCCTTGGCGTGAAAACTAATGAAATCTAATGGAGCCCCAATTTCCCCTGTTGCATAGTTTTTTCCTGCTTTAATATGATCTAAAAAGGTCTTTAAAAACTTTTCAGAAACCTCCCATGCCGGACCAGTAACTTCTGGACCGCCCATCTTAGCGGAAGGCAAGGCTCTTTTTACGGCATCAGCGGTATAATCATAAAGTTTAATATATTCCTCGGTGGTACCTTGCCAATAACCAATATTAGGTTCATTCCATAATTCCCAATACCAAGATTCAACTTCCTCTTTTCCATAGCGATCAATAGAATGTTTGACCCATTGATAAACCAATTCCGCCCATTTTTCATAATCTTTTGGAGGATAAGCCCATCCCGTATAAATTTCTTCGTATTTCGCTCCAGGCTTCCAAAAATGTCGATAAGGTATTGGCTTAGAAGAAAGGGCTTCAGGCATAAAACCAATTTGAGCCATGGGCTTCATCCCTCTTTCAATATAAGTATCAAATATTTTATCAATAATATGCCAGTCGTAAATTGGATTACCCTCTTTATCCTCTGTATAAGCATTGGTTGATCCCCATTTCAAGGCATGGGTACCCTCGCCCGTCACTAATAAACTATGTGCTCTCACAAAAACAGGCACTTTGGATAATTGGGAAATCTCTGAGAGAAGTTTCTCCCCATCTTTCATATAGGTATAATTGGGCTCATCATATCCCCACCATGCCCAAATAGGGTCTAATTTGCCCATTTCTTGGTTGGCATTAATGAAAATTTGAATATTTTCAGCAGGTAATTTTGGCTGAGAAAATGATGGATTAAAGGAAAAAAGAATCGTTAATAAGCTCCCAAAAAACCGGAAACATTTACTGTATTTCATGAAAAATAGGTTTAGTTATGGATAAAATTAACCTTATTATGATTCATTAACAAAAAAAATTCAAGGACTTAGTTTTTTTTAAAATCTGAAATACGAAAACCAAATTCTTCATCGGCAATCATTTTATTTTTATCCAGCCAAAATTCATTCGGGAAACCAAAAATAGAATCATATTCAATGGATAAAGTTTCATATTCTTCAGATTTTACCTTTTCAATAAATATAAAAAGCGAGTCAATACTGGGAAGTAAAAAAGAGCGGGTTGTTAAGTCTTGATTTCCATTTACTGAAAAAACCTTCCCATTTCGAACTTCTATTTGAAAAGGACCCCGGT
>CAZXZK010000096.1:5493-6022 GCA_964645295.1 uncultured Cytophagales bacterium
CTCCTGCACTCAAAGAACTTCTCGATACCAGCATGGATGTTATCGAAGGACTTACTGAAACTACTGATCTAAAGCGAACTAATCAGCCGCAATGGTATGTCTACACATCCGACAATGCCGAAGCTGATGCTGAACATGAAGTCGATAGTCTGGGCCACAATAACAATTATGTTGATATTCAAATACATAATTTTGAATGTTCAAATATTCCCATCTTTCTTTATTTTTTAAAAAATCTTGGGTGGGAACAAAATCCTCTTTTTTGCAAGAAAAAAACAAATTAAGACAAATAATTAGTGTAAGATATTTTCCCATAAAAAAATAATTTTAATCTTCTAAAACAGTATTAAAATATTTATCTAAAGTATATTTTGGTTGAAATTGGTCTGGAATTTGTTTTAATTTTCGATAATCATATTCCATCGGAAGTATTTTATTGGGGTATAATTCAGTAGGATCATCCGAAATATCATGCCATTTTTTCATTAAATCTTTCAATTCTTGATACCTGGTTTGGAATTCAATTTTT
>CAZXZK010000097.1:0-5912 GCA_964645295.1 uncultured Cytophagales bacterium
TAAGGGCGGTGATTACTGGATTTTCAATGGCGGTATTTTCAAAACCGATGATATTAGCTCGGATTCCGAAGGTGAATTTTAAATTTTGAGAATGAGAATATTCATCTTGGAAATAGAAATCTAGACGATTGGTTTTTAAAACCTGTAGGGGTTCTGCTGCACCAGGAAGTGCTGAATAGCGGAACTGGAATCTAGCAGGTGCAAAAGTAGAAGGTGCACCACCATTTGCTAAACTTTGGTTAGCGGCTGTATAAAAATCAGCTAGGCTATTGAAGACATAAACACCGTTGGAAGCGGGGTAGAATAAATTATTGGATTTATATTTTTGAAAATTAAATCCGCCCACTAAGACGTGTTTGTCGGTGTATTTTGTAATATTATTGGTGATATTAAATGTCCAATAATTTAATTTATTTGAAGGGGTGAAAGGATCAAAACCGACGGAAGTATAGGTTGCAGAACCTTCTTTGATATCGATTGTTGGGAAGAACTGGGCTAAATAGGCTCGGTCTTCGATTTGTTTATCGTAAGAAACGATTAAATTATTGTGAAGGGTATTTGAAAGTTTAGAATTCAATTCCAATACACCTGAGCGGGTATTATCTTGGATAATATAGCCAGAGTTTTTAAAGGACATGGCATTGTATTGGGTTGTTCTATTTCCATTACCGGCTGAAAGAGAATTAGAAATATTGATTTCTGCCGATGAATTATGGAATACATAACGAGCAGTTAATTTATGTTTGTCATTGATGTTCCAATCAGTACGAACCAAGAATTTTTTTGATTCGTTATTATTTGAATAACCTTCCCATGGGCCTGTTTCATAATTGAATTTATCTTTCATGAATTGGGAGAGGGTTTGTAGGTCAGTATATTTTACTCTTGAAACTTGGGAGCCAGACAGGGGGGAACCTCCGGAGATCCAGGTAGTACCTGGTTCGGTTTTCACGATTGATTCAAAGTTTCCGAAGATGAATAATTTGTTTTTAATAATTGGGGCACCGATACGGAAACCTTGTACTTTTTCTTCGAAAGTGGAAGAGGTAACGTCTACTCCTCTTGCCTTGGTACCTAAATAATTTTTGGAATTATTTCTTTGCATTTGGTAGGCAGACCCTTCAATTTCGTTGGATCCAGAGCGGGTTACGGCATTGATACCGGCCCCGTTAAAGCCAGACTGACGAATATCAAAAGGAGCAATATTTACCTGAATTTGTTCTAGAGCGTCAAGTGAAATGGCGGAGGCACCTGTTCTACCACCTGCTTGTGCCGAAGAGCCCAAGCCAAAATTATTATTGAATTGGGAGCCGTCTATGGTGAAATTATTTAAACGGGAATCTTGAGAGCCGAAAGAAGAACCATTACCGAAGGGATTGTATTTAGTGATTCCATCGATGGTACGAGCGCCGATAATTGGGACAGAGGTAATTTCATCTCTGGTAAATTGTTGGGCGGCACCTGTTTTTTCTTTTGAGAAGATTTTATCTTTATTTCCAATAACGATGACTTCGTTTAGATTGGTTGATTCTTCTTTTAAAGATGCGTTGGCATTGGTTGTAAGACCTAGGGAGGTAAATACATTGTTTATTTCGGTTGATTGATAACCAACGAAAGAAACGATGATTTTATAAGGACCACCTACACGAACACCGGGAATGATATATTTACCGGATTCATTGGCACTTGCCCCATAGCTAGTACCGGAAGGAACGTGTATTAATTGAACGGTTGCACCAGGAAGAGATTCTCCTGTTTCAGATTTTACAATACCAGAAACCGATGAAGAGGTTACCTGGGCGAAACTGTTTTCATGTGCCGCAAGAGTCAAAAGGACTAAAAGAATAGTTTGCGCACAATTTTTAAGTAATTGTTTTAACATAAAAATTTGAGTTTGTTTGAATGAAAGTGCAAATATATAAATGAAAGAAACTAATTTATTAGAAAAATTAATTATTAACATAAATTTAATTTATGTTTTTGGATTTTCCAAATATTGATTTTAAAAAAATGAATATAAATACACCTAATATTTCTTTGGAATGGCATAAATAATTTTTTAGATTTAATTACTTAAACTTTTGAATTTTGAAAAGAGTCTTATTTCTAATTATTTTTTCATTGAATGTTTTGGGAAGTTTTGCTCAAACTTATGATAAGGAATTTGGTTTCTTGAAGGCGGGAATACAGGCCTATGGGGCAACGGCAGGATTTACCCCTTATTGGATGAGAAATAATGAGTATGGCAAGGTTCCTTTGGAGAACCCAGGGGGGGTATTGGATATTTGGGCCGGGGTTGAATATGATGAAAAGAAAAAATATGATTGGAAATATGAATTGGAATTAACCGGGAATTTGGGGAAGGTGAATGATATTTGGCTTACGCAGGCTTATGTATCTGGAAGAAGGGGCAAGTGGGAGCTATATGCGGGAAGAAGGCGGGAGGTAGTAGGTTTGGGGGATACGAGTTTGACGAGTGGATTTTATTCTTGGAGTGGGAATGCGGTACCGATACCTAAGATTCAATTTGGAACCTATGATTTTTTAGATTTTGCGAAGGGCAATTTAGGTATTTTCATGACCTATGCGCATGGATGGTGGGATAATCAAGGAGTTACCCGTGGAGGATTTTTGCATCAAAAGCAATTATACGGAAGGATTGGTAAGCGGGAGGGCTTAATAAACCTTTTTGGGGGAGTGAATCATCAGGTTATTTGGGGGGGGGATAATTATCAGGATGGGGTATTTAATTTTCCGTACGCTAAGGGATTGAATACCTATTATTATGTGGTTACTTTGAGTAAGAAACGGGAAAAATTGTCTATTGACCCGAATGCTCCTGCTACGGAGAGTGATTATCAGTTTGGATCGCATTTAGGGTCGATTGATTTTATGTTGACATTGAATCCGTCGTGGGGAAAGTTTCGGTTTTATAGGCAGTTTGCATGGGAGACGGGACGGATATTTAATTTAACCTTAATCAATGATGGTTTGAGTGGAATTAGTTTTGAAAACAAGCAGGGGGTGTGGATAAAGCATATAACTTGGGAGTATTTATATACGTATAATCAGGGTTATTTTGATTCTGGGATATCGAAATTATTAGGATTGCGCGATACGCATGAGGGGGAGCGGGAAAATTATTTTAATAATACGAATGGGGGATGGCAGTATTGGGGGCGGGGGATTGGAACACCTTTGATGGTTTTTGATAGGGAGAGTGGCCTTCGGGAGGATTATTTTTTTTCAAAGAATGCGGTGAAGGTGATGTTTTTGGGGATATCGGGAAGGATACCGAATTTTTTGTTAGATTATCAATTGAAGGTTTCCAATGGACGGTATTTTGTACCATCGCCGATAAATTCGTATGATGAGCCGAGTAATCCGAGCAAGCAATTTGCTGTGGGTATTCGATTGTCTAGGAACATAGGATCGGGTTTGAGTGCTCAAATGGGTTTAGGTATGGATTCTGGGGAGCATATCAAGAATACGGTAGGAATGAGTCTTGGGCTGCGGTATCAATTTTGGTAAACCTTTTATTATTTTATATAAATTCACTTAATTTTTAGTAAAATATTCGGATTATTATATAAATTTGATTGATATAATAACCGTTTAATGACTAGGGTATTTGATTTTTTATTTTCTTTTTTGGGATTAGTGGTATTATCGCCGATCATGGTTGTATTGATAGTACTTGGTTGGATGGACACGGGATCACCTTTTTTCTTTCAGGAGCGAGTGGGGCGTGGGGCTATGCCATTTTTATTGGTTAAGTTTCGATCGATGCGGAGGGATACTCAGTCGGTGGCGACGCATTTAGTGAATGCGAATATGGTTACACGGTGGGGGAGGATCTTGCGGAAGACGAAAATGGATGAATTACCTCAATTATGGAATGTATTGGTGGGGGATATGAGTTTTGTGGGGCCTCGTCCGAATTTATACAACCAGACGGAATTGATTAGGGAGCGGGAGGAGAAGGATGTTTATCGGGTTCGTCCGGGAATTACTGGCCTTGCTCAGGTGAATAAAATTGATATGTCGACGCCGGCCTTATTGGCGAAAACGGATGAAAAGATGATTTTAAATTTCTCTATATTGGATTATTTCCGATTAATCTTCCGAACCTTATTAGGTGCGGGTTTTGGTGATCGGGTTCGGGGCTAGGCTACAGTCCGTAGTTTCAAAAATATTTTCACTTAACTTCTTGTTTTTTAATGACTTATGCTTTTTCATTTGTCTAATTTTACATATATTGTATTAAATATTGTAAAAAACTATCTATGGAAATGCTATTTTTATCCTATCTAAAAATTTTCATTGAATCAGCTCCCACTAAACGAGTTAAAGGCACAGGTGCTATCGGTCTTGCTGAAAATTGTTTTAAAAAATGCCAATAAAAAGGGATTTGAAATTCATTCCAGCTCAAGATTTATAGAATCTTTTTCTCAGAAAAAAACCGAAGGGATAATCATAACATTGACTTTAGATGAAATTCAAAGAATATCTGATTTGATGTCTTTAAGAAAAAGTAATATTAGAAAAGCCTTAAATGGAATTTATATAGATTTAATTCAAAAAAAATACGAATAAATCAATAACAGTAGGTGTGGTTGATAAACAAGTAATTCCATTTTTTCTTGAATGGATGGCTCAACCTTTATCGCTGGTCCTCTTTTTGATTTTTTACCGGCAAGTTTTGCTGATTTAGAATCAAATGGTATAGATTGTTAAATTGATTTATTTAAATCTAAATAAATCTTAAAAATAATACAAGAATTATTAAGGGAAAGGTTTATTTGATTTTAAAACCTTTTAAAACAGGTGTAGGATCCCAACCAAAAGCTTCTCTAGCTTTTGAATCATCAAAAGTTAAATCTGAAGTGATTTTTAAATATTTATCAGTGTTTATTGGGAATTTTGGTCCTATTAGATCACCAATTTTTGCTAAAAACTTTGCAATAAAATTTGGCATATTTGGAATATAGGATTTGCCTAATTGATTTGCTATTAAGTGGCTAATTTCATAAAAACTCGGATGGTACCCATCTGTTAAATTGTAAATTCCTCCAACTTCAGCAGCTTTTAAAATAAATTTTGCTACATCATCAGCTAAAACCATGGACTTTCTAGAATGGCCTCCTTTTATATTAAAATAGTAACCTTTTTTAATACCTCTTATCATGGCTCCTAGGTTTCCTGGAGGATTTTCTCCGACTACTAAAGGTAATCTTAGGATGGTGCAAAGTACGTCGTGTTTATCACACCAGTCCTGAATAATTTTTTCGGCTTGGATTTTACTTATCCCATAGGGATCTTTTGCTTCAAAAGGAGAATTTTCATTTAAATTATTTCCATTTACTGTTCCATAAACGGCAACGCTACTTATAAAAACAAAATGTTTTGGGGGCTTAATATTTAGATTTTCCAATAAGTTTTTTGTCCCGTTTACATTAATGTTATAAAAATCTTGAATTTCAAATTTTGATTTGGGAATAGAATGTGCTTTCCCCGCACAATGAATGATAATTTCAAAATTTTCTTTAAAATTTAGATCTCTATTTTTTAAATCATAATTAAAGTCCGAATTATTTCTTCCCAGGGTTTTAATTTCAGTAAATTTGGATAATTTATCCTTGATTTTATTTCCTAAAAATCCATTATGGCCAGTCAATAAAATTTTCATTGAAGAAGTTAAGTCTTAGATTAAATTATTAATTATTAAAGTTTCTAAAAAATTCTTTATGAAATTATAAATTTTTAGTATATTTTTAAAAAAATCTATACTTTAATACTTTAATATTTTTTAATATGAAATTTAGATTAATATTTATCTTGATTTGTATCTCTTTCCATAGTTTTTCTCAAGTAGATCCTGTGATTATAGGTCCTGAGATTACAGGAACAAG
>CAZXZK010000098.1:0-5827 GCA_964645295.1 uncultured Cytophagales bacterium
CATTAAAATCATTAACACCAAAGTGGGCAACCAATCTAAAGGATTGGTTCTTGTTTCGGGAGTAGCAAAAACTTGATTTCCTTCTGGAATATCTTCTTGTTTTTCTGCCATGTACCTCTCAAAACCCTCTTGCGTGATAAATTCTACCTCAAATTGTGGGGTATTTGAGGAGGAAATTAAGGATTTTGAATTGGCTTTTTCAGGAAAATATTTATCCATGAATTCAGGTTTTATACTCACCTCAGCAGATTCTCCATTGATAATCACCACAGAAGAAATTTCATTCTTCTCCAACATTTGTCCAAATTTCGGAAGGGATAATTTTTCTAATGAATCTGTGCCGTTAAAAATAAAGGTACTACCAAAAAATACCAGCAAAACGATTAATAGCCAAGACTGAACCCCTTTTGGAGACTTATTAGGTAATTTACCTGGTAATTTCGGACGGTTACTACGAGAGTTTTTATTGTTTTGTGCCATTGGTTTTAATCTTCAATACGGGTAAAATTAGCATCTCCCCATAAATCTTCTATTTGATAATATTTTCTTTTGTCCTTTAAAAAAACGTGGACAATTACGTCGAAAAAATCCATTAAAACCCATTCTTTGGAAGATTTACCTTCACTTGAATGAGGTTTTAAATTGAGTTTTTCCCTCATTTCCTTTTCAATTGATTCTGAAATGGCATCAATTTGGGTGTCAGATGAACCAGAGCAGACAACGAAATAATCGGTGAAATTATTTTCAATTGAACGTAAATCCATGATTGTAATATCCATTCCTTTTTTATTTTGAATGCCATTTACCACACAATTGACCATTTCTTCTGAACTAATAATAGGCTGATTTTTAACTTTTGGGGTACTTGTCATTCTTTCGTTTAATGGATACTTTTTATTTATAACCGATTATCAATTAAATTTGTTCAATATACCTTAAAATTACAAAATAAAATTGATAAAAAAAGACCGTAATTCAAGAAAACTTGGGAAAACCATTCATTGGTTAGAGGTTTGCGAATCTACCAATAAATTGGCCTATCATGAATGTATTCATGGAAATGCGGAAGATGGAACCATTTGGTTAAGTGATCATCAAACCCAAGGAAGGGGCCAAAGGGGAAATTCATGGATCTCTGATCCGGGTAAAAATCTTTTATTTTCATTTAATTTAAATCTCAAACAAGCCTCTTTAAACAATCAATTTTTTTTAAGTAAGGTAATATCTATTGGGATAAAAGAAGGAATAGAGCATTTTTTTAGTAGAGAATCAAAATCAACTGAAAGCCTAAAAATAAAATGGCCTAACGATATTTATTGGGGAAATCAAAAAATTGGTGGAATATTAATTGAAAATCAAATCAGTGGAGGGCAATGGAAGTTTTCAATCATTGGTATTGGTATAAATATTAATCAAACTGATTTTATTTTAAAATCTGCTACCTCAATAAAAAATATTTTAGGTAAAGAAATAGATCGACAAAAAATTTTGTCAGATATTATTTTTTTTGTGGAAGAAAATCTAACCTTATTTGAGGAAGAGAATTGGAAAGAAATAAACCAAACCTATCATCAAAATTTATTCGGTATTGGCAAGGAGATAAAATTCCAGGAAACTAATAATCAGACAGTTATAAATGGGGTAATTCAAGGAGTAGAAGACAATGGCAAAATAAAAATAGAAACAAATTTGGGAGTAAAATTTTATGAAATAAAAGAAATAAGTCTTATTTTGTCTGAATAAATTTACCTTTATCCTGATTTATTGATGATAAATTTCAAAGACAGCCTAAGTAGTTTTATCTACTGGGCAAACCAACAGCCGGACAAACCATTTCTACAACAACCCATTGGCGATGATTATAAAACCTTTTCATATGGAGAATCCCTTGAAATAGTTAAACGATTGTCTAATTATCTAAAACATAATTATGGGGAAATTAATCATGTGGGTATATTATCCAAAAATTCAGCTTATTGGATTTTGGCAGATTTAGCTATCATGATGTCTGGAGGGGTATCTGTGCCATTATATGCCACCTTAACGAGTGACCAGGTAAATCAAATCCTTCATCACGGAGATTGCGACATGGTATTTTTGGGAAAATTAGATGGTTTTGATGAAATTTGGGAAGGTATCGATAAAAAATTTAAATTAATAACGACTCCTGAGGCGCCGAAACAATCCGACCAATCTTGGGATAAAATAATTCGAGAGACTATACCAAAATTTGGACGAAAATCAATCCCTAAAAAGGATATCATATCAATCATCTATACTTCGGGGACAACCGGTAATCCGAAAGGTGTCATGATAAACCAGGATTCAGTGACGGCGGCCATCAATACAGCTTGGGATATTGCTTTTTTAGGGCAAAACGACAATCGTTTCATTTCCTATTTACCCTTGTGTCATATTGCAGAACGAGATTTTGTTGAGTTTGCCAGTTTAGCTTGTGGTGGAACGATCTATTTTGTAGAGTCCTTGGATACCTTTGAAAAGAATTTAAAAGCAGCATCTCCTACTCATTTTTTGGCGGTTCCAAGGATATGGCAAAAATTCAAAGAAGGAATTTTAGCCAAACTAGGTTCAGAGCAAAAGGTAGACCGACTATTATCGATACCTATCCTTAGTTCCATTATTAAATCAATGGTAAAGAAAAATTTAGGACTAAAAAATGCAAAAATTACGATATCGGGGGCGGCAAAATTACCAAAAGACATTGTTCTTTTTTTTATGAAATTTGGTATTGTTATCCAGGAGGCTTATGGAATGACGGAAAATTTGGGTTTAACAACTTTTATGCGGAAAGACCGATTCAAAATAGGAACGGTAGGGCAGCCTTGGGATATTTGTCAGGTAAAAATTGATCCAAAATCTGGAGAAATTTTAATGACTGGGCCAAATTTAATGGTTGGTTATTACAAGGAGAAAAAGATGACTTCTGAAATGTATGAAAAAAATTGGCTTAAAACGGGGGATATTGGGAGTTTGGATGCGGAGGGCTACCTTAAAATTGAAGGTCGCGTAAAAGATCAATTTAAGACCTCAAAGGGGATGTATGTTTCACCCAATGCCTTGGAAGAAATCCTATTAAAAAACGAATACATTGAACAAGCAGTGGTCATGGGCAATAATTTACCTCAGCCAGTTGCTTTAGTTCGAATTAATGAAAAAGGGAAGTCTTTATCTTCCGATGAATTAAAAACCAGTTTAGAGAAAACGAAAGAATTGGTCAACAGTCAGGTAAAGAAATACGAAAATCTTTCTAAAATTATGGTAGTAGAGGAAGATTGGAGTATTGAAACGGGCTTTTTAACGCCTACTTTAAAGATGAAGCGAATGTTTTTTGATCAGTATTATGAAGGGAAGATTTAATTCTTTTCATATAATCTTGTAAAAAAGCTTTTCCTTTCATTTCCAAATAAGGTAATTCAGGAATATTTTGATGAATTAGGTTATTTTTCAGGTCTTTATCTGAATGGTGGTAAATACCTTGAATATGATTTCCATCAAAGCAAAGGATATAATTTCCTTCCATATATTGATATAAATTTGCTGAATAACGGATGACGAATGGTGGGGAAGCAGGATCTTTCCTTACTAAGCTTCTGCCCCAAGAGCGAAAAGGTTTATCATAACCGATTAAATCCAGGATAGTGGGATAAATATCGATGTGTTGGGCATAATGATTATTAACTCCTATTAATTTTGAATTGGCTTGATAAAACATCAGGGCAATCTTATTTTTATTGAGTTCTTTTTTGTATTCATCGTAGTAAATCGTGTTGCCATGATCACCAACAAAGACAAAGAGGGTATTTTCAAACCAAGGTTCCTTTTGGGCTGATTCAAAAAATTTCTTAATGGCATAATCGGAATAGGCAATACATGGGTGGATATTCACATGCCCTTTCGGAAATTTATTTTGGTATTTATCTGGAATTTGATAGGGTTCATGGGAACTTAAGCTAAAAAAGGTAGCGAGAAAAGGCCGATTAAAATCTTGAATTTTTTGATTAAAAAATTGCATAAATGGTTCGTCCCAAATACCCCAGACACCATCAAAATCGAGGGGATTAGGATATTCCTTTTTGCCGAAATAGTGATCAATCCCTAAAATATTGGAATAACCCCAAAAGCCCATGGAACCATTTTCAGCGCCATGAAAGAAAGCGCTTGAATAACCGATGGATTTTAAACAAGAAACTAAAGATTCTGTTTTTTGATTGGCATAAGGGGAGGAAGTAAAGGCGGTTTTGAAAGAAGGAATTCCCGCTAAAATGGAGGAGAGGGCATGAATGGATTTATACCCATTTGCATAAGCATTAGGGAAAATGAGGGAATAATTTGCCAAAGAATCCAAAAAAGGGGTATAAGATTTGAAATCAGGAATAGGTGAATTCTGATTGAAGGCGCCATAATATTCCTTAGAATGACTTTCTAAAATAAAGATAACAATATTTGGCTTAGAGGAGGTAGTAGAATGGTAAAACTTAATAGGTTGAATGAGGGAATCAATTTCCTGGGCGGAGAAAAACTGATAATTGGGGAAATTAACGTGATTGAGGGTACGAATAATGGTGAATGGGGAATTAAGAATTAAATCAGCTTGGGAAAGGGTTTTTGCATATCGATTAGCATCGATAAGATTGATTGGTCTAGTACTTTTTTGATACCCACCGCGAATTCCCCCAACGATTAAAAGTGAGATTAATACAAAACCTAAAAAAGATTGAAAAAAATAGCTGAAATTAGCTTTAAAAGGATGAAATTTGGGTTTTAGTAGTTGGTAGAGGTAAAACCAGAAAAGACTTGAAATAAAAAAGAGTAAAAAAATATACCAATAATTTATTAAAAAATTAACCAAGAGAAGGCTTTTATTTTTTTCGATAAAAAAGTGTTGAAAAACTTCAATAGTGGAGCGACCAAAATTATAGGGATAATAAATTGCGTCGATAAAATTAGTAGAAAAAAACAGGATATTAAGGGGGAAATAAAGATAAAATAACCCTTTCTGATAGGATCGGGAAGCATTGATTTTGAAGGGGAGGATGGAAAACAAGATAAAGGGGCCATTAATATAGAGAATAGCTGTAGTATCAAAGTTTAGGCCATGAAAGGAAAGGGTAAAAAAGTCTGACCAATCATTTAGAGGAATTAAATCTTTATTAAAGAAATAAAAAATCAGGCGGGCTAAGAAATAAAACAGGTAAACTAGAAGTATTCTATAGGCCAGCAGGGCGTATTCGTAGAGTCTTAAAAACATTTTAATTAGGGGTTAATGCAAAAAGCCTCAATAAATGAGGCTAAATTTGAATAATGCTTTGGAGCTTACTTACTTTCCCGGGGATGAACCCAGTATCATCAGCGGTGCGGGGCTTAACTGCTCTGTTCGGGATGGGAAGAGGTGAACACCCGCCCTATCGGCTCCATAAAGGTCTTGTGTCCGATAAGACAATATCTTTTAAGTTTTTTGACTAATTGTAAAAGTAAAAATCTAGTAAAAAGTTTTTAATAGTAAGTTTTCGGGTAATTAGTACTACTCGACTTTGACATTACTGTCTTTACATCTGTAGCCTATCAACCGCGTCATCTCCGCGGACCCTCATGGAAAACTCATCTTCAGGTCAGTTTCGCGCTTAGATGCTTTCAGCGCTTATCTGGTCCCGACGTGGCTACTCAGCTATGCCCTTGGCAGAACAACTGATATACCAGAGGTCAGTCCAACTCGGTCCTCTCGTACTAAAGTCAGAACCTGTCAATTTTCCTACGCCCACAACAGATAGGGACCGAACTGTCTCACGACGTTCTGAACCCAGCTCGC
>CAZXZK010000099.1:0-5593 GCA_964645295.1 uncultured Cytophagales bacterium
TAATTTTAATGCCGCTGCTGAGCAATCATTCTTGGATGAAGTAGCGGAATATATGGGTGAAGATCCAATCGATTTTAGAATTCGACTTTTAGAAAAGGCAAAAACTAATCCGATTGGAGAGAGAAATGATTATGATGCGGATCGTTATGCAGGAGTATTGAAATTGGTCAAGGAAAAATCTAATTGGGGTAAAGTAACAGGAGTTAAAAGGGGAGTAGCAGCCTATTTTTGTCATGCTTCCTACGCCGCCCATGTGGTAGATCTTATTGAAAAGGATGGGATGCCAATTGTAAAGAAAGTGACGAGTGCGGTGGATTGTGGGGTGGTCGTTAATCCTGATGCTGCAAAGAATATGACAGAAGGGGCAGTAGTGGATGGAATCGGTAATGCTTTATACGGACAAATGACTTTTCAAAATGGTGTTCCAAATCATGAAAATTTTACTACCTATCGAATGATTCGCCATTATGAAGCACCAAAGGAAATAGAAGTTCATTTCGTTAAAAATGAAATTGACCCAACGGGTATGGGCGAACCACCATTTCCGCCAGTCATTCCAGCCTTAGCCAATGCATTATATCAATTAACCGGAAATAGATATTATAAGCAACCTTTCTCTTAGGAAGGTGTAATACTGAATAATCTTGCCATGAATTTTAATAAATCACTTATTTCATTTAATTCAAATGCACAGAATTATCATGAAATGTATCGAATTGCAAAAATTAGAGTTGATGGAAATCAATTAGAACAATATAAAGTTGCTCTAAAAGAACAGATGAATACTAACACCTCATTTTAAAAAATACAAAGATACAGTCAAGGATATGGTTTTGTCTTTAGAGTTAATTGATACTGAATTGATTGAAAGAGTGCATAAATCTGATTATTAAATTAAAAGAATTTAACTCTACAATTTCCTGATAGTAACATACTCAATCATCTTTTTATTAAAATTATTATTTGATTTAAATTTTTGATTATTCAATTTGTTTAAAATTAAACGAAATAAGTTTGGTTTGCTCGCTTATTTGCTGTTGGAAAATTAAAATCAATTTCTTTTAATTATTTGTTTCCTGGTTCAACCCCTACAGGGGAGTAAGTATGGTAATTTAGAAATAGTAAATTTTTTTCACAATCTTTTCCAATATAATCTAATCTTAGATTATTGATTTTAGTGGTTTATTAACTCAGAAAGTATTAGTAATCTTAAATATTTTAATTTTTTAATTTTGCTATAAGAATGTCCCAAGAAATAATTTTTTACTTTTATAAATTTTAAAATTTTATATAATTTTTTTATTATTTAATAATCTTTTTTTCTTGTTTAGATTATAAAATTTAATTATAATTATAAGGAAAATAGAATTTAAAATTATGAAAATTAATATCTTCATCCTTTTATTAACTCTCCTTGCCTTAGATACTTTTGGTCAAGCGCAAAAAAAGTATTTAATGAGTTTTCATACTTGTATTGGAACGGATTGTTTTAATCCTCAAAATCATAAGGTTCAATTAGCTGAGTCTGATAATGGATCTAATTGGACTTTGGTAAATGGTCACACCGAATGGCCTGGTTCAGTTCCAGATGTTATAACAAGAAACGATTCTATTTTTATTTTTACACCAATGGGGTATCGGATTTTTGATAACAAATCTAATTCCTGGTCACAAACTATTAATTATAATGTATCGAATTCTTCAGGTCAAATAGTCAATATTGTAGACCCTTCGGCAATTTTGGATGAAAACAATAATATTGTTTTATTTTATTTAATAAATTCAAATAACAACGGGGATCCAGCTACATGTGGTACTTTTCCATGTAATAAAGAATTTGGTTCTGCAGTGGAAAAAGCAGGGTCAAAAGGAAGTCAATTTATTGTAAATGATGGTGTAAGAGCTTCAATTCAACTTCAAAGTGGAACAGCCTCTGATCCTGATATTTTTTATGATGGAAATAATTATAATTTGTTTATTTCTAGAGGGCAATCGACTGAACTTTGGTCTTCCTCTAGTTTGCATGGAAATTATAGTAGGTCATCAGCCTTATCAAATGGAATTTTAACAAACAATGGAGGAATTCCTTCAGGTTATTATGATCAGGATTCAAATAAGTATTGGACATTTGTTCATTCGGAGAATCCTGCAAAAATCAAACAAATAATTTCTGAAAACTTGAATACTGAATTATCGGGGTCTAATATAATTATTAGTGGTTCTTCACTATTTAATGATTCAAATATTGAAACTGCAAGTCCTGGTTTTTCATTGAATACCTTGGCAAATCAAAGTTCCAACACAGGTGGTGAAAATAATAATGGTTCCTCCTCCAATAATTATGATCCTGAAAATGGAAAATTTCCCCAACCCGTTATTATAAAAAATTCTAAGTTGAATCTAGAATATTCCTACATATCCCCAATTGCAATTAATACTGGAGTCGACATAAAACGTAATCATCAGGTTCTTGTAAAAAATAATACAAAATCAATTATTAAGGATGTAAGAGTTGATTTTTGGGGATTTAATGAAGATGGTTCTAGAACAAAT
Organism: uncultured Cytophagales bacterium; assembly: GCA_964645295.1. Taxonomy (GTDB): domain Bacteria; phylum Bacteroidota; class Bacteroidia; order Cytophagales; family Spirosomataceae; genus CAZVFE01. Next base: position 2,554 of record CAZXZK010000099.1, read on the forward strand.
TTAACCGGAGGTGGATTTGCCGTTTTCCCAAATGGGGGTTCAATTAATTTGTTGCCAGGAGATTCGGTGATTGTTCAATCTTGGTACACAGGATGGAATGAATGTAATTGTTTGAATGATGGTTGGAATATAAAGAAACCTCGATTTTATTTTAGTTATACCCCTTGGGCTGATAGACCTGAGGATCGTATTCCAATTGTAGATTCCCTAACCCAAGATATTGCTATTTTTAAAGCTCCACAGCAAACGGGAGGTTCGCAGGATTTATCTTTACTTACAAAAAATCCCAATCAAAAAATTTCTGGTAAAATTATAGTCCCCAAATATTTAAAGGATTTTTCTATTGAAATGGAACAAATTATCGTTGCTACCGAAGGAGCAAGTTTTAGTTTAGGGCAAAATTCCAATAAGTATTATTCGCAAAAAGATTCAGCCGATCAAAGAATCTTTACTTTTAATTTTGATTTAGATAAAAGGAGTGATTATTTACTTGTTTTTCAACCTCGAATTCAAAATAATTCGGAAAATCTATTGATTGAAACTATTAATTTAATGGTTCCAAACTCAAATTCATTAATTGATACTATTTTATACTTTAATCCCTTTGGCTCTGCAAAATTTAATTTAAATTTAGTAAAAGAAATCCAAACAGAAACGGGATTTTGGAGGACAAGATTTTCTCCTGGGGATAGTTCTATTGTTGTATTTCCAGGTCAGGAAAATTGGAAAGGAGGAAGTTTTGGCCCAACAGGTGGTAATTCAAAGGAATATATATTAAAATCTAAATTGTATAAATTTAGTGTTAAAAAATCGAATTTTGGCGAAAAACTATGGGATTATTCTGTAAAAAATGAAACTTGGGGAGGGGGAATAAGTGATGATGGAATGGTAGTTGCACTAATTTTAAACCAAACTGGTATAACCACCAATGTTGAGAATGACCCAAATGTTGATTGGATTGAAATATTGGATGGGATAACTGGAACAAAAAAATGGGGACTCCGAGGTGATCCATTTTCCATGTCAGGTATTGAAATTCAAGTTTCACACGGTGGAGGTTATATAGCCATGGGAACCACAGGTTCAGGAACCTTGACTCTTTATAAAAATAATGGAAATAGTGGGACAAAACTATGGCAAAATCAACCTGATTTTGTGGGAGGTAATAGCAATATAGGTCAAATAAGAAAATTAGAATTTTCAAAAGACGATAAATTTATTTATTGTGGTTCAGGGGATATGTTTTTAAGAAAATATGAAGTTTCGACAGGGAATTTAATTTGGAAAACCTATATAGGTGGTTGGCCATTTGTAAACGGATTTTCAATGGATAAGTCAGGAAATATTGTTATAGGAACGAAATCTCATGATCGAACTTTAATTAGAGATTCTGATGGAAAAATTCTATTTAGGATGGAAGAAGGTGGTTTTGATGTCTCTATTGATTATGAAAATGGAGGTGCAATAGTTGGTTTTGGGGAAAGAGTTTCCCAAGTTGGTAATTTGGGAAGGTCTTATGCTATAATTGAAGGTGGAATTGTTAAACAAACAATACTTGGTGGTAATTTTGTTTCTTCAGCAGACCGTTCTTTATCAATCTTTCATAAGTCAGGCGGGAAAAGTATAAATAGTATTTCTACTAATTGTTGTGATGGCGCAGGGGAACAATCTCAATCAGGTTGGTCTTCCCAAAAAGGAGATCTTTTTGTAGTTTCTGCCAGAGATTTTACATCAGGAGACTTACCTAAAAATGGGGTAATATTTATTTCTTCAAAACCTGAGATTAATGTTTTTCCTGAAATGGAAGAAATTCAAAATCAAAAAATTCAATTAAATAAGGCTATAAAAGTCCCTTTGGTTTATATGGATTATGATGGTATCAATGAAAATAAAAAGGTTTCTGGTTTAACTACCCAAATTGAATTAAATTCTCAAATTTTTGATTTTGATGTGATTCGTTCAGGGGACTCAAATGTACCAGATACTCTTAATATTAACTTGAAAAAATCCTTTAATTCAACTGAATTAATTAATGTTTCAATTGTTGATCCAATTAATTCAAAATTTAGAATAAATAAGTCGTTTTTTATAGAAGAGTTTTGTGAAGCCCCTAATCCTCCTAAGGTAACAGACATTTCTTATTGTCAAAATCAGAACTCATCAAACTTAGAGGCTGAATTTTCGCCTAATTCCTCTGGAGCTTGGTATTTGAATGAAAGTGGTGGTACGGTATTACAATCTCCACCTATTCCCAACACTTCATCAGTAGGAGATTTTTATTACTATGTAAGCGCAATTTCTGGGACCTGTGAGTCAGAAAGAGTCAAGTTAACTGTTACAGTAAAACCACAGCCAGAAACACCAATAATTTCAAGTGATGGAAAAACTAGTTTAACTTCATCTGCTTTGAATGGAAATATTTGGTACAAGGATGGAGAAATTTTAGCAGATACTCTTCAAACTATTCAAACCAATTCTCCAGGCTATTATACTGTAAAAGTTTCTCAAAATGGTTGTGAATCAAAAATAAGTGAATCATTTTCATTCCTAATATTATCAAATTTAATTGAAAACCTGGAAATAGCTTATCCTAATCCATTTAAAGAATTTTTGACAATTAAATTTAATCAAGATTTGGGAGGGAAGGTAGATATTAGAATTAGTAATACCTTGGGACAAAATGTATTCTCAAAATCCGATATAATCAATGGACAGTCCATCAATTTAAAACAATTACCTTCTGGGCAATATATTTTGAATATTCAATCTATGGAAAATCACGAAAAAGGATATAGTTTAAAAATTGTTAAAGAATAAAAATTCTATTCTAAAAGACTCCTCCAATATTCAGGAGGGGTTTTTTAATAAACAAATAAATCTTGAATATCATTAAGGTTTTCAACTTCCTCTTTGGTGATTGAAAAATATATCCCTGGGATAAAGGTTGAAGATTGTTTCAAATTAAACAAATCCAATATAAACCAAATTGCTACCACTTTTGCTACAGCCCTCTTAAACACAAAGAAACCTCTCGGTAGGA
>CAZXZK010000100.1:0-1342 GCA_964645295.1 uncultured Cytophagales bacterium
AAGGCTATAAGTTTTATATTCCTCTTGCCTTTCAGCAAGAAGATCGTAAACATCCACCTCGAAATCATATCCCTTCAATTCATTATAAATATCAATTACTTTTGAATTTCTAATATCTGGACAATTTTCTTTAAAAGTGAACCCAAGGATTAAGCATTTTGACTTTTTAATCTTGATATCTCTGTTAATCATTTCCTTTATAAGCCTTGAAGCTATTTCTTTGCCGATATTATTATTTATTCGTCTACCTGCTAAAATAATTTCCGGTATATATCCCATTTCAATCGACTTTCTTGCTAAATAATATGGATCCACCCCGATACAATGACCACCAACTAGTCCTGGTCTAAAGTCTAGAAAGTTCCATTTTGTTCTAGCTGCTTCTAAAACCTCAAGAGTATCAATTCCTAGTTTTTCAAATATAATTGACAGTTCATTAACAAAAGCAATATTTATGTCTCTCTGAGTATTTTCTATAACTTTTGCAGCTTCCGCTACTTTAATTGAGTTTGCTTTAAAAATGCCCGCTGTTATGATAGCACCATAAACTTCTGTAATTATCTTTAGAGCTGTTTCGTTTGAAGCTGATACAATTTTTGTAATCTTTTCAAGAGTGTGAACCTTATCACCTGGATTAATTCGTTCTGGTGAATAGCCAATAGAGAAATCAATATTCACTTTCATCTTAGATTCCGATTCAATGATGGGTAGGCAGATTTCCTCTGTTAATCCTGGATAAACGGTGGATTCATAGACTACAATATTGTTTTTGGATAGAAGCTGACCTACTAACTTTGATGCTTCAATTAATGGAGATAGAATAGGAGTATTTGATTCATCAATAGGGGTTGGTACTGTTATTATGTAAAAATTACAGTCTTTTAGAATATTAGAATTTGCTGAGACTGTTAAATTGCCTCCTTTTATCGCTGAAGCCAATCTTTTTTGTGGAATCTCAGCAGTAGAATCGAATCCAGAGGAGATTTCTTTTATCCTATTCTCATTAATGTCATAGCCTTTGGTTTGGAAGTGATCGCTAAAACTTACAGCGAGGGGTAATCCAACATAACCAAGACCAATAATACCAATATTCAAATCTTCCATATTCTAAATTACGTTTTTCTTGAGATGACAGTTAAACTAAGCTATTTGATCAAATTAAGGGTTTCATAAGGAAAGGTGAATCTTTTGAATGATCTTTGAAGATCTTTTTCTTAAACCCTATAGTATTTATGGCAATGATAAGTTCTTCAAGTATTCTCCGTATTCTGAGTTTTTGAATTTAACAGCCAGCTCGCGAATATCTTTTTTTGAAATAAATCCTTGATTTAGGCAATGCTCC
>CAZXZK010000100.1:1352-4440 GCA_964645295.1 uncultured Cytophagales bacterium
CCTCTATACAACCTATTTTTAGTCCCTGTCTTTTTTCAAGTGCTTTAACATACTCACCTGCCTCAAACAATGATTCAATAGTTCCTGTGTCTAGCCATGCAAAACCTCTATCCATAAGTCTGAATTTTAATTGATTTCTCTGAAGATATTCTTGATTTACTGATGAAATTTCTAGCTCACCGCGACTAGATGGAATCAATTTTTTTGCTATTTCAATGACTGAATTAGGATAGAAATAAAGCCCTACTATAGCGTAATTTGACTCTGGTTGTTTAGGTTTTTCTTCTATTTTTTTTATTCCTCCATAGTTATCTAGCTCAGCAATGCCATATCTCTCTGGGTCTTTTACATGATAACCAAAGATTGTTGCTTGGCCATATGACTCTAAATTAGTTCTTGCTTCAACAAGGAGTTTGTCTAGCCCATGACCATAAAAGATGTTATCACCTAAGATTAAACAAACGCTGTCATCCTTAATAAAATCTTCACCTAGAATGAAAGCTTGGGCAATTCCATCAGGAGCTGGTTGTTCTTTATATTCTATGGAAATTCCAAATTGGCTACCATCCTCTAAAAGTCTTTGAAAAGTTGGTAAATCTTCAGGGCTACTAATGACTAAAACTTGGTTAATTCCTGCTTGAACTAATACGGATAGGGGGTAATAGATCATTGGTTTATCATATACTGGCAACATTTGCTTGGAGACACCCTTTGTCAAGGGATACAATCTAGTCCCTAAACCACCTGCTAGAATAATACCTTTCATAACTTGCATTTAGGACAATCTATCCTCAATCCAATTCTTATTCTGAATAAACCAATCTATGGTTTTATCCAAGCCTTCTTCCATGGATACTTTAGGTGACCAGTTTAACCCATCCTTTAACTTCGAAGAATTAATGGCATAACGTTTGTCATGACCGGGTCTATCTTTTACGAAGACAATATTTCGGGCATTACTGCCCAGTTTCTTGCCTAGTATTTTGTCCATTTTTTTGCAAATTAAGTTCACTAGATCGATGTTCGACAACTCGTTATCTCCTCCGATATTATATGTTTGATTTTTGTTCCCGCTGTGTAAAATTGTATCAATTGCATTTATGTGGTCTTGAACATATAGCCAATCTCTTACATTTTTACCATCCCCATATATTGGTAGAGGTTTTTCATTCAATATGTTCATAATAATAAGAGGTATAAGCTTTTCTGGATACTGAAATTCTCCATAATTATTGGAACAATTCGAAATTATATATGGAATTCCGTATGTTTCTCCGTAGGCTCTTACAAAATGATCAGAAGAAGCTTTTGAGGCAGCATACGGTGATCTAGGTTGATAATTTGAGTTTTCACAAAAAGATCCAACGTCGCCCAAAGATCCGTACACCTCATCTGTACTTACATGGTAGAAGACCTTATTTTCAAATCCTTTAACTAATCTAAAGGCATTCAATAGATTTATTGTGCCTAAAATATTTGTTTCAGCAAAATCGATAGGATTTCTTATTGAGCGATCAACATGAGACTCTGCAGCTAGGTGAATAACATAATCAAAATTATATTTCTCAAATATGATGCATAAAGCTTTAAAGTCCCTTATGTTGCATTTAAGAAATGAGTAGTTGTTATAACCACTGACTTCATTAACATTATCAATACTACCCGCATAAGTTAAAGCGTCAAGGTTAAAAATATTGTATGATGGGTAATTCTTTACAAAATGTTTAACTAAATGAGAGCCAATAAAACCAGCTCCTCCTGTGATACAAATATTCATTCTAGTTATTGATATTTTTTTAATAGAACCTTGTTTATCTCAGTTGTTTGGGAAATTTGAAATATTAGCCAATGTATTACTCTTTCTATCTTTAGGTTAAGTGACAAATATAGATTATGAAAAATTAAAAGGTCCTTAGAAAGGAACCCAATATGGAGAATTTAATGTTGAAAAATCCCTCCTTTTGATATTATTCCAATTATTGCAAATATGGATAAATACGCAAGTAAAACGTATATATGAACAACAAATTGTCCGAATTCATTTAAAAGAAAAAAATTGAAAACAAAAAATATTTGGATAGTAGACAAAATAACTGTGACTTGAAAATGGGATAGTCCAGTATCTAATAGCACATGATGAATGTGGTTTTTGTCCGCCTCCCATGGATCTTTTCCATTAATAAGCCGAACTATGATGATTCTTACCGTATCAGCAACAGGGATTATAAGAACTGTGAAAATGAACAGAACAGCATTTATTGGGAAAAATTCAATAAACGGAGTAATAGGCTGAATTTCAATAATATGAAGAGAAAACGCGGCTAAAAAGAATCCAATTACTAAAGAGCCTGAGTCGCCTAGAAAAATTTTTGCATTCCCATTCAATTTTAGATTAAAGAACAGAAAATTAACTAATCCTCCTAATAGGATAGAGCAAAATAGACTGAAAATATAATCACCCACACTGTAGAAATAGACATCAAAAACGAAAAAACTAATTATTGCTATTGAGCCAGCCAATCCATTTACCCCGTCTATTAAATTATAAGCATTAGTTATTGCAACAATATAAAACAAGCCTAAGAGATAACTCCAATTTGGGTTAATCTGGATTATTCCTAAAAAATTATTAAGTGTTCCAATAACAAATTCAGGATTTAAAACATAAAGAGAAGCTGCTAGAATTTGAATAATTAGTTTGGTTTTTGCTGATGCTCCTACAAGGTCATCTTTTATTCCTATGACAAAAATTATAAAACTCGAAGCTACAGTAAATGCCAATGAATAGCCGAACCCTGATCCTAAAAAAATTAAACTAAAGAAAAGTAATGTTATGTAAATGGGAATGCCGCCTATTGATGGAGTTGGAATTACATGAGAACTGCGGTGATTTGTTTGAGCGTATAATTTATTGTTATGAGCAATAATTATGGTTTTATTTGTTAGGTATTTTGAAATAAAAAATGCCGAGACAAAAATTATAGTTGACATGATCTCGAAATTGTCAAATAAAATTGATGTAAAGTTCATAACCAACTATAATTCCAAATGAATAGTTTACTTTAAGAACCAAAGGTACCGCCTTAAG
>CAZXZK010000100.1:4450-5223 GCA_964645295.1 uncultured Cytophagales bacterium
AATCAATACATTTTATTCATATTAATTTAATTTAAAACTTTACGAAAACTTGTCTAATGAAAATCATTAAAAATATATTTGGAATTCTGCTTTTCTTTTTTCTGCAACCTGTTTTTTCTCAAGCCCAAAACACACCAATTCCACTTGAAGTCTTAAATAGTTATATGTTACAGGCCAAATCAATGGGCAGCACTTTACCAGTTTTAAAAGAAGATTTAAGGTCTAAGGGTGTTTCTGAAGATATTATTAATAGTTTGGATGATTTATGGTTTAACCCAAATTCTTCAAATAATTCAAGTTTGATATTTAATGAGGAATTAAATTCGTTTGCGACCGATTTTGGTTATAACGCTAATAATCAAAATATAGTATCAGACGCAGAAAACCTAGGGGATTCAATTCAAACAATGCCGAAAAGATATGGGAGTGATTTTTTTAGGGATATTGAAATTCAAAAAGAAAGCTTCACACCTAAACTTTTTCTAGCGACTCCATCTAATTATCAGATTGGACCAGGGGATAATTTGGATGTTACATTTTCTGGAACTGTGAATGCTAATTTTGATGTTATTGTAAATACAGAAGGAATGATTAACCTGAAAGGGGTAAATTCCATTTATGTTTCAGGTCTAACAATAGAAGAAGCAAAAGCTTCAATATTTAATCGTTTAAATGATAATAATTCCGGAAATGAAGAGTTTAAAGATACATCTGACATTAAAGTCTCACTAAGTCTTAAATCGGCTAGGTCAGTAGTAGTGAACATAGTAGGT
>CAZXZK010000100.1:5233-5586 GCA_964645295.1 uncultured Cytophagales bacterium
CGTATACACTTTCGGCATTTTCATCGGTTATTAATGCTCTTTATGCTGCTGGAGGGCCTAATTCAGTAGGATCATATCGCAATATAGAATTAATTAGAGGTAATAAAGTTATTCAGAATATTGATTTATATGAATTCTTTTCAAACGGAAAATCTCAAACGATTTTTTTGCAGGATAATGATGTTCTTAGGATTCCTCCCATGAATGATCAAATCGAATTATTTGGCGAATTTAAGATTCCAGGACTATATGAAATTAGACCAAACAATAACCTAGCAGAGATTTTAAAATTGGCCAGAGGTATCAATTCAAATGGGTTTAAGGAAGAAATTTTATTAAGCCGATTAGAGGGT
>CAZXZK010000101.1:0-5478 GCA_964645295.1 uncultured Cytophagales bacterium
AAGCGATGTCTAATGCCCCCAATAGTCCAGAACTTAATGGGAAATATTTGGGACGAATTTCCACAGATTTTTTAAAAGTAGGAGCGGTTATTAAAAATGCTGCCTATCAAATAAAAGCACGTGGTTTTTCAGATTTTCCGGTTTTCGTTGTCTCTAGGAAAGAATTAGAAATTGGATCTTTACTAATAGGTTTAAATGAGTATGATGGTAATACTTGGTATTATCGAGCCTCCTTCTTAGAAGAATTTTTGCAAAGAGATTTAGTGGCAGAAGAAAATAAGGAATTGTTTATTCAACATTATAAAGACATCAATGAATATGCTTGTTTATTCGTAATAGATGGAGATTTTACTAATTTTCTTTTTATTCCTTATCCAGAAGATATAGAAGAAATAGAATAAGTAAATTTGGTGTTTTTACCTATTTTTTTTTAAATTTTCATACAAATATTTTATATTTTTATTTAAAAATATTCTTTAAATGTTGAAAAAAGAATTCTGGCTAATATCGGCAGTTTTATTTTTTTTAATTTCAATTATTTTTCCGCCAAAAATAATCCAAAAGAACTTATTGCAACAATGGTCAAAACACGATAAGGATGTTGAGATTGTCGTGAATAAAAAAATAGCAGATCCTTTTTGGGTTATAGACGATTATTCTCAAAAAGACCATATGAGAAAAAGGACCTACAGACTTACTCCAATTTTAATAGGGAACCTCTTCGATTTAAGTTATAAAAAACTCTTTTTTCTTCAATTTTTATCCTTTTTTTTGTTTATTTATTTATTATTGAAAATTACTTTTTCCGTTTTTCAAAATCAATTATTTACCATATTAGGGACCTGCTCGCTCCTTTTTTCTTACGTGGGTTTATCTTTTAATTTCGACACCCTTTTTTTCGATTCATTTGGATATTTATTTTTATTATTAGGTTTTTATTTTCGAAAAACACCTTGGACAATCCTTTTTTTATTATTGGCATTTTTCGTTGATGAACGAACCTATTTAGGAAGTATTCCAATTGTCATAGTGGATTACTTAGAGGAAAAATCCATAACTAAGGTTTCCGTGTATTTATTTATCTCTATCCTTTTAGCCATAGCCATCAGGTATTCATTGACTTATTTTATGAACATGTCAATACCAAAGCCCATCTTTTTGGAAGCTTTGATGCATCATCAAATTAAAACAATTTTTGCCCTATTTTTTTCCTTTAAAATTTTGAATTTTTTATTTTTCCCTTTGGGATATTTTAAAAAAATCTATCAACAATATCCCTTTGAATTAATCGGGATTTATGCGTTTTTGAGTCTATTGATAATTCAATCAGTTTCCGTAGAAGACATGACGCGCTCTTTTGCTTATGGATTTTTGATATTTATCCCGATTTTTAAAGTATTAAAAGAAATATTTTCCACCGATAAATTAAAAATAATTTTATTAGCTTTAGCAGTAGGGAATATTATGGCTGAAAATTATACTTTTTTAGCGGAATTTTATAAAATTGAGGCTTTTCCCTATCTGTATTTATTGGATGGCCGGGTTTAACCTTTTCGCATTAATAATAACTGAATTTCTTTTGCTTGAGTGCCCAAGATTTTGGCAACATTTTTATTGGTAATATAGCCCCCAAAACAATAAATTCCCTTCATAAAGGATTTTCCTTGCCAAATCATTTCCTCAATGCCCCCTGTTTTACCAGTTTTTAAGATAAAGGATGTCAGTAAATTTGAAATGGCCAAAGATGCAGTTTGGGCTACTTTTGAGGCAATATTAGGGACGCAATAATGGGTGATCCCATATTTTTCAAATGTTGGATTGGATAAATTCCTAATTTCTGAGGTTTCAAAACAACCTCCTTGATCTATACAAATATCCATGATCAAAGTGCCTGGGTTTAAACTTGCTACCATTTCCTCCGTAACAATACAGGGGGTAGTGCCTCCTTCTGATCGGAGAGCGCCAATAATTAAATCTGCTGCCTGCATGGCCAAAGGTAAATTTTCCGAATCAATCACCTGAGTGCTAAGGGGTAAATTTAGTTCTTGTTTTAATCGTTGTAATTTATATATATCCTTATCAAATACCTCAATATTTAAACCCAAAGGAAAGGCATGCTTAATCAAAATTTGAGTAACATTTCCTGCCCCTAAAATCACTAATTTCTTTTGCGGTACCCCAGTCACGTTTCCCAATAATATCGGATTTTTCGGATTTGAACTCATGATTTCCGTAGCAATTGGCAAAAGTAATTGTCCCACAATTTCGCCCATGATTTTGGTAAAGGGGAAGCCTCCGGCATTATCCTCCACCCAATCTAATCCTACTGCAGAAATCCTCTTTTTATTTAATGCTTGAATAATTTCAGAATTAATTAAATATTTCGACATACAAGTTATTAAGCTTGTTTCTGGTTTTAAATGCTTTATTTCATCCAAATCTGGTGGACTTAAGCGCATGACCATCGCTTTGGAGAAAATTTCTTTATCCGATTCAACAATGGTCGCTCCGGCCAATACATATTCATTGTCTAAAAAGCCCGCAGGGATTCCCATTCCTTTTTGAATACAAACCTCATGCCCATTATTAATAATTAACTGCACGGATTTAGGGGAAAGAATAACCCTTTTTTCATTCGGATTTTTCTCTTTAGGTAAGCCTATTTCTAGTTTTTTTGCATTAGTCTTATTCCAAAGCATGGCCTCTTGGGGAATTAAGCTAGCATCTGAAATCATATCGTAAATGGAAGTCACACCTAATTTAGTTTATTGATTCTATTGAAATGTCTCTCGTTTCGTCTTTATTACTAGACAATTTAATTAAAAGGTGGGGAATATCCCAAAGTTCATCCCCTTTAGATGGCCATTCTATTAAACAAAGTTCACCAGAATCTAAATAATCATAGATGCCTAAATCTACAATTTCCTGAAGATTCTTTGTGCGATATAAATCAAAATGATAAATCGCCCCACCATTTTCCAAGGCATATTCATTGATTAAAGAAAAGGTCGGACTATAAACCTTATCCAGACCTCCTAGTGCCTTCACCAAAGCCGCCGTAAAGGTTGTTTTTCCGGCTCCCATTTCTCCCTCTAATAACCATACTTTTGGCAAACCTTTCGTTTCCTCAATAATTTCCTCCGCTATCTTGGGTAGTTCAGAAAGATGAATACTTGATTTATGAATCATTTTATAAATTAAAATTTTTACAAAGGTCAGAAATTTCATTTGGTTTTATGCAAAAAGCAATGATTTTTAATGCAAATGAATTTGTATTTTAACGCAAATGAATTTGTATTTTAACACAAAGGGCGCTAAACCTTTGCGTCCTTTGCGTTAAACCTCTGCGTTATAATTCAAAATTTTTTCTGAAAAAACATGAAAGTCCTTGTTTTAAAAATTTCAATTAATTTAAAATTTGCACTATATTTATTACTTTAAAACCTCAAAACGATGAAACAATCTAGAAGAAAATTTTTAAGTGGCTCAGCAGCTATTTTAGGGGCAGGATTATTAGGTTCTCACCTGCTAACAGGCAAAATAAAAAAATCCAAACATCTTGTTGGTTTACAACTTTATTCCGTGCGAGCTGAGATGACTAAAGATCCTTTGGCTACCCTGACTCAATTAGCAAAAATGGGTTATAAAAATGTAGAACATGCTAATTATATCAATGGTAAATTTTATGGCTTTGCTCCAAAAGAATTTAGAAAGATTTTGGATGATCTGGGCTTAAACATGCCCTCTGGCCATACCGTCATGGGAAAGCCACATTGGGATGAAAATAAAAATGAATTTACCGACGTTTGGAAACAAACTATTGAAGATGCAGCTATTTTAGGACAAAAATTCGTTATTTCTCCGTGGTTAGATGCTTCTTATAGAAAAGATAAAGATGGTTTATTAAGAATGATGGAAGTTTTTAATAAATCAGGAGAATTATGTAGGCAATCTGGTATGCAATTTGGTTATCATAATCATGATTTTGAATTTTCAGAATCCCTAGATGGTGAACAATTATATGATATCATGTTGAATAATACCGATCCAAAATTAGTTATGCAACAATTGGATATAGGAAATATGGTGAATGGGGGAGGAAAAGCCGAAGAAGTTTTAAAGAAATTCCCGAATCGTTTCCAATCCATGCACGTAAAAGATGAGATTCCTTCCAATGGCGGACATGAGAAATTTGAATCATGCGTTTTAGGTAAAGGAACCTTAGATGTAAAAGGGATTGTTGAATTAGGTTTGAAAAAAGGTGGAACAACCGACCTAATCATCGAACAAGAAGCTTATCAAGGCCAAGCTCCAATTGATGCCATGAAGGAAGATCTTGAGGTGATGATAAAATGGGGTTTTTAAAATATAAAAATTGATGAAATTTAAACACGTATCTTATTTATGGGACGATGAAAAGGCGTCCAATATGTCTGAAGTAGAATTATTTATTTACCGCTCCAATATCCTTGGAGCTGATCTTAGAATCACTAATTATGGGGGCGGAAATACCTCCGTGAAAATCCAAGATAAAGATCCTCTAACCGGGAATCTTGTGGACGTCATGTGGATTAAAGGTTCGGGAGGGGATATCGGAACGCTGAAATTATCCGGCTGCGCAGCCCTTTATGTTGATCGCCTGCGCTCACTGGAAAATGTTTATAAGGGAATAGATATGGAAGACCAAATGGTGGAACTTTTCAACCATTGTATTTTTGATCTAAACTCAAAAGCCCCTTCTATTGATACCCCCTTACACGGTTTTTTGCCTTTTAAACATATTGATCATCTCCATCCTGATGCCGCTATCGCCATTGCAGCCGCAAAGGACGGAGAGAAAATCACCAAAAAATTATTTGGAGGAAAAATTGGCTGGGTGCCTTGGCAAAGACCTGGTTTTGACCTTGGTCTTCAATTAAGAAAATGTTTGGAAGATGCTAAAGCGGAAGGTACGGAATTAATCGGAATCATCTTGGGATCCCACGGACTTTTCACTTGGGCAGATGAGGCAAAAGAATGCTATATCAATACCCTGGAAGTAATTGAAGCTTGTGCTGAATATATCGAACAAAAAATTAAGGTAAACAGACACGTATTTGGTGGGGAAAGAACCGCTTCCTTGTCAGAAGAAAAAAGAAAATCACAATCCATTAAATTAGCCCCTATTTTAAGAGGCTTTTGTTCCTCAGACCGAAATATGATCGGACATTTTAATGATGATCCCCGCGTTTTAGAATATATTAATTCAGTTGATTTAGATAAATTGGCCCCAATGGGGACCTCTTGTCCAGACCATTTCCTTCGGACAAAAATCGCTCCTTTAGTTTTAAATCTGGCACCTGATGAGAACCTGGATGATACTGATTCCATTAAAGCTAAAATAGCTCCTTTCATCGAAGAGTATCGCCGAGGCTATCAAGAATAATTCGATTATGGTCTGATACCTCATTTGTCACAATTTGATGCGGTTCTTCGGGT
>CAZXZK010000102.1:0-5130 GCA_964645295.1 uncultured Cytophagales bacterium
TTCCCTCTTCCCTCTTCCCTCTTCCCTCTTCCCTCTTCCCTCTTCCCTCTTCCCTTTTCCCTCTTCCCTAAATAAATTGCTTTAAAAAGCGGATATCATTTTCAGTGAATAAACGAAGATCTTTAATACCATATTTTAGCATAGTAATTCTTTCAATCCCCATACCGAAGGCATAACCAGCATATTCTTCCGGGTCTATTCCAACATTTTTTAAAACATTGGGGTCAACCATTCCAGCGCCACCAATTTCCACGAAGCCAGCTCCCTTACAAACATTACAACCTTCACCCTTGCATAATAAGCAAGAGATATCAATTTCTACTGAAGGTTCGGTAAAAGGAAAATAAGAAGGTCGAAAACGAATTTTGGTATCTTTTCCAAAGAGTTCTTTTACGAAATGGAATAAAGTATCTTTTAAATCTTTAAATGAAACATTTTTATCCACAAAAAGGCCTTCTACCTGGTGAAAAAGACAATGTGCACGGGCAGAAATTGCTTCATTTCGATAAACTCTACCAGGCATGATAGATCGAATGGGTGGGCTTTTATGTTCCATTAAACGGATTTGCACATTGGAGGTATGGGTACGAAGCATTAAATCTTTTTCGATACTTTCGGAGGACTTCTCAATGAAAAAGGTATCTTGCATCTCTCTTGCAGGATGATCTGCAGGGAAATTAAGTGCGGTAAAATTATAGAAATCAGATTCTATTTCTGGCCCATCTTCTACATTAAAACCCATTCGATTAAAAATTTCCAAAATTCTTGCACGAACTTGGGTAAGAGGGTGAAGATTACCTTGAGACAGAGAACCAACCAAGGTTAAATCATCCGGAATTTCCACAGAAATTTTAGTAGAAAATGTTTCTTGAAATTCTTGAAATTTTTGTTCCCCAAAATTTTTCAATTCATTGAGGGCTTGACCTATTGCCTTTTTTTGATCATTTGGAACAGATTTCATTCCATCGAATAAGTCTGCGATTTTGCCTTTTCGTCCGATATATACTATTCTAAAATTTTCTAAATCGGTGGCAGAATTGACAGAGAAAGAATTGATTTCTTCCTTTAATTGGTGAATAGATTCTAACATGAAATAAATTATAATAAATTAAAACCTAAGGTAGCTTGCCATAAATTCAACCTTGAATCGATAGTAAGACCTGTAGGAATCAGTGATTCATTGACTAAATTATTGAGTGATCCTTCATACCGGACATCAAAATAAAAACCTAAAAATTGGATTCCAGCACCTGCCTGATAGCCTAAGGAGGCTTTTTCTAAACCATTCCCACCTTTCCAATCATTGAAATATTCTTTTACGGCTTCTGAAATGGCAGAATTTTCAGACATAGAATAGGAAGCTACCGGGCCTGCCAATACGTAAAAGAATTTACGACGAATTCCCAATAAGACTGGCATATCCAAGGAGGTATAATTCAAATTAAAAACTCTACTTCCAACGACTGATCCAATATTAATGGTTCCGGCAAAGGATCCCCCCTTCTGGGAAACCAATAGCTCCGGTTGAATAAATAACCGACGACCTACCCGAACACCTAAACCCCCTACCCAACCTTGTTGGGATTCTATAGATCCCTGAACGACCTGATTCAATCCACTTTTGAATAAATCAGTTCGAATTTCAGATAGATTCGCTCCTCCTTTTACAAAAACATTGATATAATTACCAGAGGCTTTTTTGGCGATATTTTTTTGTCCATAGCCAAGAAAGCCCATACCGAGAAGAAAGGTAAATACGAAAAGATTTAAGTATTTCATACTTTTCTAAGATTTAATGGATAAAGATACAAAAAGATTTGGAGAAAATGGAGGATTGGAAACATGCTGTATAGAAATGAAAAAAGGTTTATTTAAGTAGTCTAAAATTTTAGTATCTTTCGATTTTAAAATGAATCGTCTCTATGGCAAAAACCAAAACGTCTTTTATCTGTCAATCCTGTGGATACAATAGTCCAAAATGGTTAGGGAAATGTCCTACTTGTGGGGAGTGGAATACTTTTATGGAAGAAATCATAGAGGCACCAGGAGATCCATCGGATGCTTGGAAAAAAACCATAAAAAATCAACATTCTGGAAAATTAAAAACTTTGGAAGAGGTTCGTTTTGAGGATACGCCAAGGATTCAGACAGGGGATCAAGAATTTGATCGCGTATTAGGAGGAGGAATTGTTCCAGGTTCATTAATATTAATTGGTGGAGAGCCCGGTATTGGCAAATCGACTTTATTACTTCAAATTGCTCTGGAATTAAATCAAAAAATTATCTATGTTACAGGGGAGGAATCGGAGGAACAGATCAAATTACGAGCAGAGCGTTTAGGAAAAAGCAATCCTAATTTATATTTATTAAAAGAAACAAATACCCAGGCAATTTTCAAGCAAATTGTGGAGGAAGATGCTTCCATTTTAATTGTTGATTCCATTCAAACCTTATTTACCGATAAAATTGATTCGGGCCCTGGGTCTGTCTCCCAAATAAGAGAATGTACGGTGGAATTAATGCGGTATGCCAAAGAAACCAATACGAGTATATTTTTGGTAGGACATATCACCAAGGAAGGAACCATTGCTGGTCCGAAAGTTTTAGAACATTTGGTAGACACCGTCTTGCAATTTGAGGGGGACCAACATTTAATCTATCGGATTTTAAGAACCATCAAAAATCGATTTGGAAATACCGCTGAATTAGGCATTTATGAAATGCTTGGAACAGGTTTAAAACCGGTTAATAATCCATCTGAAATCTTATTGTCTCAACGAGATGAAATTGAATCTGGTATGGCAGTTGGCACCCTATTGGAAGGAAATCGTCCTTTAATGATTGAAATACAATCGCTGGTTGGACTCAGTTATTTTGGAAATCCACAAAGAACGTCTACAGGTTTTGATTCAAGGAGGTTATCCATGTTAATTGCTATTTTAGAAAAGAAGGCCGGACTTAAATTAGGCAATCAAGATGTATTTTTAAATATCACGGGAGGAATTAAAGTGGCAGATCCAGCTTTGGATTTAGCGGCTGCCATGTCCATTATTTCTTCCTATCGAGATAAACCCATTCCAAAGACAAGTTGTTTTGCGGCAGAACTTGGATTAGGGGGTGAATTAAGGTCCGTTACGCGCATAGAACAAAGAATTGCTGAAGCTGAAAAAATTGGTTTTACGGATATTTGGGTAAGCAAATACAATGTTAAGAAATTGGATTTATCAGGATTTAAAATTCGGATTCACCAGGCAGCTAATATTGGGGAAGTAGTTTTTTAGAGGGAATTCACTCTTCCCAGCGCGGTTGCGCCCTTCACTTAAAACTCATATTTCACTTCTGTTAGAAAAAGACCATTGGCAGGAACGGCACGACCGGCCTTGGAACGATCTTTTGATTCAATAATTTTTTGAAATTCAAGGATGGATAATCGATTCTGACCCACTTCCAACAGGGTTCCCACAATGGCGCGAACCATTCCCCTCAAAAACCTATCCGCTTCAATATGAAAAATTAGGTGATGGGAGTTTATTCTTTCCCAAAATGCCTGTTTAATCTGACAATTAAAGGTAAACACATCGGTATGAACCTTAGAAAATGCTTCAAAATCCTGATATTCCAATAAGATACCTGCGGCTAGATTCATTTTTTCTAGATCCAGATTAATCCCAAAGCAATAGGCATATTTTGATAAAAAAGGATTTTTTTCGGAAGTGATATGGTATTCATATTTTCTTGAAAGGGCATCAAAACGAGCATGAGCATCTGGCTTAACTTCTTTGATCGTATGAACAGCCAGGCTATTCGGTAACATTTTATTTAAACGATAGACCCAATCCTTTTGAACTGTCTTTTGGGAGTCAAAATGGGCAAATTGTTGTTTTGCATGGACCCCGGCATCCGTCCTGCTACTGCCAACGATTTCCAATTTTTCACCATGGAGAATGGATAATTTATCTTGCAAAACCGCTTGGACGCTAGGGGCATTTGGTTGAATTTGATAACCGGAATAATCCGAGCCATCGTAAGAAAATTCAATAAAATAACGCTTGGACATAAAATAAATTGAAAAAACCTTCAATAAATTTCAAAAATAAAGAAACTAAGGATTAATACCTAATAATGATAAGTCATCTGGGGTATCAACATCGAGAAAATCAATACCCAATTCGATGAAATTACAGCGATCAGGATTCGCTTTAAAATAGTAATTTAAGCCATGATGTCCTTTCCATTCAGCTAATTCTTTGCAATAATCCATCGGGATGATACAAGGAGGGGCAGCAAGGCCTTGATGCATAGAAACTGCAAATTTTTTGGGAGAAAAATTGAATTTTTCTTCCAGTAATTGAATATGTGAATGATTAAGGCGAGGTAAATCTACCAGGTGGACAATACAGTTTTGCGGTTTTTTAATCAAATTAAATCCAAAACCCAGGGAATTCCCCATCCCCTCTTGCCAGTTGGGATTTTGATGAAAAGAAACGGAAGGGTATCGTTTAGCCAGATCATCGATTACTAGCTGAAGATTGGGGTTTATGCTACCTGTAATAACATAGATTTCAGAGCAATTCGAATAAATTTGCTGAATAGCATTTTCGAGCAGGGTTAAATTACGGTATTTTACTAATTGCTTGGCTTGCCCTAATCGGGAGGAATTGCCAGCAGCTAGTAAAATACCGAGTAATTTTTTCCCCATTAAATTTGATCTAAATTGAATGGAAGTTTTCGCACTCTTTTGCCGGTTGCAATAAATACAGCATTCGCCAAAGCCGGAGCTGTTGGTGGAAGACCGGGCTCTCCTACTCCACCGGGAACTTCTTCACTTTGAATAATATCCAGCGTGATTTTAGGAGATTCGGCCATTCTCAATACTTGATATTGATGGAAATTGGTTTGTTGTACTTCCCCATTTACCACATCAATCGGATCTTTAATGGCAGCTGTTAGTCCCATAATGATATTTCCTTCGGTTTGGGCTTTTACATTATCAGGATTGATGGCAATTCCGCAATCGATTACGCCAAATACTTCTTTAATTTTTATGCCATCTCCTTCATTTTCAACGATTACAGCTTGTGCGGCGATTGAACCAAAGGTTCGGGCAATAGCAATACCAATGGCCTCGCC
>CAZXZK010000103.1:0-1362 GCA_964645295.1 uncultured Cytophagales bacterium
TCCTCAAGGTTTATTGGTTTATGATTCTACCGAAAATCGATATTATTATCGAGATAATGGAAATGTTTGGAGGAGATTATATGCTCAAGCTGATTCCAAATAAAACCTATAATATTATAGGATCTACTAGTGGTCCCCAGATTTTTACGGCCTTTCAAAATACTTCTGAAAGCAATTTTGATTTTCGATCCTTGGAAATAAATCGAGTCGTTCATTGGAATTCACCGAACCAAAGTGATTATAATTATGAAAGGAATTCCTTAATTCTTGGGAAGAATACTACGGATGCAGATTCCGCCGCTAGAATTTCTTTTATTCGCCGGGTAAGATATAGTAATTCCATGTTTATGACTTTTGGTTTTCATAATGGGCGAGCCTTGGTATTAAAAATGGGTCATAATAGCAATGCGAATAATGAACCTACCATCATATTAAATTCTAGTTTGGAGGATAGGGGAGCCATTGGCACTTCCTTTGCCATTGAATCTGGTAATTTTCGGTTTAGGGCTATTCAAATTAGTTTAGTTCCGGAGAGTTGGGTTTATCATACTAATGCAGGTGGTCCAACAGCGGTGGATGGACAGGCAATTTCTCAAACCATTTTAATTCGAAATTCGGCGGATGGATCGAATTTTTATACCAATTTTGAAAATTTCTTTCCTCGGCCCAATACGAATTATAAAGTGGTGGTTACCGTGCCACCTGGGGTAGGAGACATGACCTTAGCAAACCTCTCAGTTAAACTAATTAAGGTTTATTAATAATTTTCTAGCCGATAGACAAGGCCCATTGAAATGGCTTGTGAAAACTGCCATTTCGGGTCTTGGTCTAGATCGCGAAATAAGATGGCTTGTAGATTGGCATTGACATATTTATTTACCTTCATGGTGATATTGGCATCAAAACGATGCACATAGGTTCTCGGATTATCCATGCGGAAATAATCATAAAGCCCTGTATATCTGGCTTTTAAATTAACGTTTTCCATAATGTCCTTATCCATATTGATCAATAATTGTAGAACAAATTGATTTCGGATATTGTCGCCCGGTTTTTTTAATCCATATAAACCAGCTTCGGAAATTCGTTTGTCAAAAACAAAGGTTTGTCTGAGAGATCCAATACCGAATCGGGTATAATATTCCTTGTTTGGGTGAACCTCAAAACCCATGGAGGTAGTCAAATAAGCGGGAGAAAAAGTGGAAGATATCAAAGAATCAATGATAGAGCCATCAGGTTTTTTAAAATTATATTTATAACCGGATAAAAATTGTGAAAGAAAGTTGGTTGACCCGTAAAAATCCCATTTTTGTGAGATTCGGTAACCTGCCTTAAATTCATAATGAATACGGTCCACGTTTT
>CAZXZK010000103.1:1372-5102 GCA_964645295.1 uncultured Cytophagales bacterium
TGATTTTTATTGCGTAAAAAACCCAGCTGTAAATCCAAATCACTTCGGAATCGCCACCCTAAATTTTCTAAACTAGAACTTTGTTTTAAAAACCAGGCAGCGGCGAAAGTATTGGACCCCCCGGCTTTCCAATTGGAACTAAAACTAGCTTGGTTTAAATTGATTCCGGTGGAAAAGGATTTTTTCCAGGCGGTTTTTTCTTTTGTCGTGGTTGAATCATTATCGGTATTTCCCCAAATAGAAAAATGGAAAAAAACGAGTATTGTAAAGATGAAGGAATATTTCATAGTTTAAATTTACAAAATATACTTGTTTTAAAAAGTTCACGCGGCATTAAAATTCTTAAACCCTCTTCCGTATTGAAACAATCCGTATTGCCAGTAAGGGGTTCCAAAGCAATTGAATTCTCTTTGTTTGGTCTAAAAACGCAGGAATAAGAGAAATCTTGTTTGGGAAATGTTAAGATCAATTTTTGATTCGGACTTTTTGTTTCATAAAGGGCAATTTCATGTAATTCCTTTTCAGTTCTTAATAAAAAAATATGATCGAGTTTTTCCCTACTTAAGTCAAAAATTTCTTTATTATTCAGTTCTAATGCTGTCAAAGGAATCATCTGAGGGTCTGAAAGGTATTTTTCTTTGGGTTGAAATTGAATGCTTAAATTTTCTGGTGGAAGTCCTTTCCATTGAAAATAAGGGTGCCAACCAAAAGAAAAAGGCATGGGCTCCCCACCTGTATTGATTACCTGAATAAATATTCCCAATTCTCCATTTTCCTCTAATACATACTTGACTTCAAATTGAAAAGGGAAGGGGTAACCCGGTTTTTCACCCTGATAATCAAATGTTAGTTGGATTGATTGATGGTCTATTTCATATTTGGTAAAATTACTTCGATCGATAAAGCCATGAATGGCATTATTTAGATTCGATTCATTGATTTCCAATTGATAATTTTTTCCTTTAAAAGAATAATTCCCATTTCTAACCCTATTTTGAAAGGGAAATAAAAATGAGCTTGGATGATAGGGGTTTTCTATTAATTCATAAGTTTTTCCTCCCGGAATCGAAATCATTTCTTCCAATTTATCTTGGATTAATTTTTGATAGGATACCAATCTTGCACCGTTGGAAGCATCCACTACGATTGATTCTCCTTTGGAATTGGAGAGGGTAAATCGATTAAATCCCATGTTTTTTTTCTTATAATATTAAATTTACTTAATTTCAATCAATATCTTCTTTCTAAACCTGATGAAATATTTGATTCTTCTTTTTTTCGGAATATTGTTTCCTTTAATTTCTTATTCTCAAATTGATCCTCCCTTTGGTCTTAGCCTTGAAAATATTCGTATGCCCGAAAATGCAGCAATAAATGATGCTCATCCAGAATTTGGTTGGCTAGTACCACAAGAACTTGGGATGCAAAAGGCTTATCAGATAGTAGTTTCATCTTCTGAGGAATTATTGGGAAGAAATAGGGGAGATATTTGGGATACGGGAAAGGTACTTTCTGCTCAATCAGTGGATATTTCTTTTGAAGGGAAGGAATTAAATCCAAATGATCGGTATTTTTGGAAGGTAAGAATTTGGGATAAAAGCGATCGAATGAGTCCGTATTCCGCTACGCAATCCTTTAAAATTACGGGGAGGGAAGATTTGATTTCTTCGACGAATATTTTTCAGATTGAAAAGATTCCAGCCTTGAGAAAAATATATTTGAAAGATTCCATTCAATTTTTTGATTTTGGTAAGGCGTTCTTTGGAACTATTCTATTGAATTATCCGACTGAAGAGGATGGGGAAATAATGGTTCGATTGGGGGAGCAATTAAAAAATGGACAGATTAATCAACAACCTGGGGGGACGATCCGCACGCAGGAAGTGCAATTGAAATTGAAAAAGGGACAGTCTCATTACCGAATTGAATTGAAGCCAGATGAAAGAAATACCCGGTCAAATGCGGTAAGGATGCCTGAGGAATTCCCGGTGATTATGCCTTTTCGGTATTGTGAAATCATAGGAGCGAAGGAGATTGATAAAAAGGATATTAAACAAGAAGCTTATTTCAGTTATTTTGATTATGATCAATCCAAGTTTATGAGTTCTGATTCCCTATTGAATCAGGTTTGGGATATTTGTAAATATACGATGAAAGCTAGTTCATTTTCAGGATATTATTTGGATGGAGATAGGGAGCGTATTCCTTATGAGGCAGATGCTTATATCAATCAATTAAGTCATTTTAGCACAGATAGGGAATACATGATTGCGAGAAAGACTTTGGAATATTTCATGGAAAACCCTACTTGGCCTACTGAATGGCAACTCCATGTAGCGATGATGTTTTACCAGGATTATTTATATACGGGGAATTCAGAATTAATTGAAAAATACTATGAGGCTTTGAAGGTGAAAACCTTGATGGATTTGCGAAGGGAGGATGGTTTAATTTCGGTTTATTCTTCCAATAATACGCCTGAATTTCGAAAAAAATTAGGATTTAAAGATCCGAGGGCAAGCATGAGAGATATTGTGGATTGGCCACCTGGGAATAAATCAAAAAATGGGAAAGAATTGGATTTGAATATTGATGGGGAACGTGATGGTTATGTTTTTACCGAGATTAATACGGTGGTAAATGCATTTTTTTATCATAATATGGAGATTATGCGAGAATTTGCCAAATTATTAGGTAATCAATCAGATGAAAAATTATTTGAAGAAATTGCTATAAAAGTAAAGGAGGCTATAAATTCTAAATTATACGATGATACAAATAAACGGTACATAGATGGTGTGGGTACAAATCATGCTTCTTTGCATGCCAATATGATGGTATTGGCATTTGATATTGTTCCCCAGGAAAGAAAGAAAGCGGTGGTAGATTTTATTAAAACTAGGGGGATGGCTTGTAGTGTTTATGGGGCTCAATACCTTTTAGAGGGATTATATCATGCCGAGGAGCCAGAATATGCTATGGATTTAATGACAGCCAAACATGATCGATCTTGGTGGAATATGATTGCTGTGGGTTCTACGATGACCTTGGAGGCCTGGGATGAAAAATACAAGCCAAATCTGGATTGGAATCATGCTTGGGGTGCGGCACCCGCCAATATTATGGTGCGTCAAATGTGGGGAATTCAACCCAAGGAAGCTGGAGGGGGAATTATTCAAATAAAACCTCAAATGGGGAACTTGCAAGAAGCGGAGGTTTTAGCACCGACCATACGAGGAGGGGTTCGAGGAAAATACAAAAATCTTGGTAATGGGAGGCTATCATTTGAAATTGAAATTCCTGGAAATACTCTAGCAGAAATGAGCTTTGGCCATTTAAATCCGATTTCGATAGAATTAAACGGAGCAGGCGTCAAGCAGGTTCATAAACCCATTCAATTAGAGCCAGGTTTACACCGATTAATAGTTTTCGTAAATCCCTAAGCTAAAAAGAGCAAAATCATATTTGACTGGATCTATCGGGTCTAATCTTTTTAGATTTTCTGTTAATTCTAGGGCAGATTTCCAATTCGTTTGAGTGCCAGAAACGAGTTTTAATTCTTGCGCGACGCGATGAACGTGAACGTCTAGCGGACAAACCAATTGGTCAGGACGAATTTTGTGCCAAATGCCAAAGTCGACACCTTTTTCATCTTTTCTAACCATCCATCTTAGGAACATGTTCAATCTTTTACAAGCGGAGTTTTTGGCCGGAGAGGCAATGTGTTTCC
>CAZXZK010000104.1:0-1826 GCA_964645295.1 uncultured Cytophagales bacterium
ATCTTTTTGTTGATAAGCAATCCGTTTAGGGGCTCTTCCAACCGATTCTTCCGATGGTGGAGGGTAAGGACCTTCCACTTTTAATTTGAAATTGGACATGATGAATAAGTCATCCCATAATTTTTTGGAATAATCTTGAGTTGGATCTTTCATTCCTGGATGAATCTGACGCATCAATTCAACCATAATAAATGCATATTTGGTTCTTTTCTCCTCGTCTTCGACGGTCAGGATATAATCCACTAATTTTTGTACGCTGGATCCATATTCTTTCATGTGTGAAATTTCTTTTGTTGGAGCCTTGTCTTTTGATAATCTTTCTGAATTAACTAGCATTAAGCATTAAATATAAATATAATTTTGGGACTACTAAAAGAAAAAATAGAAATAGCGCCCAAATTGCCATAACTAAAACTGCTGCTGCCGCAAAATCTTTTGCTTTTTTGGCTAAGGGATGATGTTCTGGAGAAACCAAATCAACGATTCGTTCTAGGGCCGAATTAATTAATTCTGCCACCCAAACTCCTGCAATTGCTAGGCTAATCCAAATCCATTCTGTTGGTCCGAAACCTATATAATTCCCGCAAATAATAATCAAGATAGTAGAAATTAAATGCAATCGAGCATTTCTTTCTTCTTTGATTAGAGTAATTAAACCCTCTATGGCATGGGAAAATGTTTTTTTCATCGTTAAAATTCTGCTGATTTAGGTGTTCTTGGAAAAGGTATTACATCTCGAATATTTCCCATTCCAGTCACGAATTGTACCATCCTTTCAAATCCTAAACCAAAACCTGAATGAGGTGCAGATCCAAATTTTCGGGTTTCTATATACCACCAAATTGTTTCCTCTTCTATTCCAACCTCTTTACTTCTTTGAACCAATTTTTCTAAATCGTCTTCTCTTTGAGACCCCCCTATGATTTCACCAATTCCAGGAAATAAAACATCCATCGCCCTTACCGTCTTTCCATCTTCATCTTGTTTCATATAAAAGGCCTTGATGTCTTTTGGATAATTGGTTAAAATTACTGGTTTTTTAAAATGTTTTTCGACTAAATATCGCTCATGCTCACTTTGTAGATCAATACCCCATTCTACAGGATATTGGAATTTTTTCTTTTTATGATGGTTTGAATTCACTAAAACATCTATGGCTTCCGTATAGGTTAATCTTTCAAATGTATTGTCTAAAACAAAACGAAGTTTTTCCATCAAACTCATTTCTGATTGCTCTTCCTTCTTCTTGGATTTCTCCTCTTCCATTAATCGCTTTTCAAGGAAATTTAAATCATCCTGACAGTTTTCTAAAACATAGTTAATTAAATATTTGATGAAATCCTCAGCCAAATTCATATTATCTTCCAATTCATAAAAAGCTACCTCCGGCTCAATCATCCAAAACTCTGCCAAATGCCTAGCAGTATTCGAATTCTCTGCACGGAAAGTCGGGCCAAAGGTATAAATCTTGGATAATGCCAAAGCCCCAAGTTCTCCTTCTAATTGTCCGGAAACCGTTAAATTAGTTTCTTTTCCAAAAAAATCTTCGGAATAATCAATGGAGCCATCTTCTTTTAACGGAGGATTTTTCGGATCTAAGGTGGATACTCGAAACATTTCACCTGCCCCCTCTGCATCAGACCCTGTAATGATAGGCGTATGCAAATAAAAAAAACGATTATCGTTAAAAAATTGATGCACTGCAAAGGCCAAGGCATGTCTTACCCGTAATATGGCCGAAAAAGTATTTGTTCTTGGGCGTAAATGCGCAATTTCTCGTAAGAATTCCAAGGAATGTTTCTTTGGTTGAAGAGGATATTTCTCTG
>CAZXZK010000104.1:1836-2353 GCA_964645295.1 uncultured Cytophagales bacterium
GCCGTACCATAGACCATAACCGATTGAACATTTAATTCAACTGATTGGCCCTTTCCACCCGATTCAATCAGAGTTCCTGACATAGCAATACAGGCACCCGTGGTAATTAATTTCATGGTTTGTTCTGGAATAATACCCGTTGACACAACCCCTTGGATATTGTGAATAGTAGACCCATCATTCAAATTAATGAAAGAAACATTGGATGATTCTCTTTTCGTTCTTACCCAACCTTTAATAGTGATTTCTTGCCCTTCAGGTTTTAAGCCTAATACATCTTTAATCTGCATATTCGAACTGTCAATGAAAATAAGCCTCAAATTTACAATCTTAATTCACAATTCACAATTTAGTGTTCAGTTTTATCCGCTTTTTTTTTAATTTCGAATATGAGAAACACAATCGGTCTTCATCTCAAACAAAATCAAAAATTGAATCCCCAACAAATTCAATTGGTTTCTCTATTGCAAATACCGAATTATGAATTATCCTCACGGATTGAAGAGGAATTAGAAAT
>CAZXZK010000104.1:2363-5099 GCA_964645295.1 uncultured Cytophagales bacterium
CTGCCCTCGAGGAAATCGTTGACTCGAACTCTTTCCAGTCAGAAACAACAGTGGAAGATTTAGCTCAAAAAGAAATGCAGGATTATGATACCTATTTAGACGATGATTATGCTGGATATAAAGTAGCCGGAGATTTACCAGACCCCAATCAAACGTATTCTGAAAGCCCCATCAGATCCATTCCCTCTGCTGAGGATTTCTTAATGATGCAGGTGGGTTTTGTCATTGATGATGAAATTGAAAAAATAATAGCTGAGCAAATTATAGGTTCCTTAGATGATGATGGCTATTTAAGAAGAGATTTATACAGTATTGTTAATGATTTGGCCTTTACCATAGGATTAGAGGTAAAAGAGGACAAGGTCTTGGAGGTATTGAAAAAAGTCCAAACCCTAGATCCAGCGGGTATCGGAGCCAGAAATCTTCAAGAATGTATTTTAATTCAGTTAGAAAGAAAAGATTCGCCAGATAAGGCTTCGATTTTGGCTATTGAAATTGTCAGAAATTATTTTGACGCTTTTTCAAAAAAAGATTATAATACCCTTTTAAATAAATTATCCATTGAGGAGGAAGAGCTGAAACTAGCTTTGAACGAAATCAAAAAAACCAATCCAAAACCTGGTGGAAATATGGATGAGGGGGTTGAAGTACCCTATTCTCAAGTAGATTTTATCGTCATTAAACAAGACGATAATTTAGAGGTTCAATTGACAAAAGGAAATATTCCTGAATTAAAAATTTCGAAAGATTTTCAAGAAATGTTAAATGCTTACCGGGAGGATAAAGGTGGAAATGAAGCCTTTCAATTCATAAAAGACAAAATTGATTCGGCAAATCATTTTATTTCAGCGATACAACAAAGGCAGGCAACTATGCTAAAAACGATGATTTCCATCGTTGAAAAACAAAAATTATTCTTTTTAAATCCAGATGAGTCTAATTTAGTTCCTTTGAAAATGCTGGATATTGCAGAAATAATTCAAATGGATGTTTCTACGGTTTCCAGAGTGGTCTCAGGAAAATCTGTTCAGACAAATGATGGTATTTATCCCTTGAAATTCTTCTTTAATGAGGCGGCTAAAGGAGATTCAGGGGAAAATAGGACCACCCGAGAAGTGAGGAATATTTTAAAACAAATCATCGATGAGGAGGATAAATCTCAACCCTATTCAGATGAAAAATTGGAAGAAATTCTTCTAGAAAAAGGCTTAGAGGTGAAAAGAAGAACCGTTGCAAAATATCGAGAAATTTTAGAAATTCCCATTGCTAAACTTAGACGAGAATTATAATTCATCAACATGAAAAATCTAATTATAGAAAAAAAGGAAAATCTTTGGGTAATATCCTTAAACCGTCCGGAGATTTTTAATGCCCTCAACGAAGAATTGATACTAGCCATCCAAGATGTTTTTGAGGAGGCAACCAGGGAAAAAGCATTGAGAGTCATCTTATTAAAGGGTGAAGGGAAAGCTTTTTGTAGTGGGGCAGATTTAAAATCGGGAATTTCAGAACCAAATTTGGGGAATATCTTAAGAAGGACCTATAATCCGATGATAAAGGCCATTCGAAACCTTCCGATACCTGTTATTGCCTATATAAATGGGCCAGCTGCCGGGGCAGGTTGTTCCTTAGCTCTTGCTTGCGACTATTTAATTGCCCACGAGGAGGCCTATTTTGCTGAATTATTTGCTCAAATTGGTTTGGCTGTTGATGCAGGAAGTACAGCATTTCTTATACAAACTTTAGGCTACCAAAAAGCCTTTGAAATTGTTTCTTCTGCCAGAAAAATCAAGGCTCAAGAAGCCAAAGAATTAGGTTGGGTTTCAAAAATTGTCAATTCAAGCAATGCCCAGGCCATAATCGAGGAAGAAGTTGATCGTTTTGCTCAAATGCCAACCAAGGCCATCGGTTTAATGAAGCTTGCTTTACAAAAAGCACATAATTCAAGTTTAGAGGAAATTTTAGAACTTGAAGCTGAAAATCAGACCATTGCCGGGCAAAGTCATGATTTTGCAGAAGGCATTATGGCATTTTTACAAAAACGACCGGCAAAATTTATGGGGAAATGATTTTTTTTCTTAAATTCGCATTCTCAAATTCGTTTGCGTAGCTCAACTGGATAGAGCATCTGACTACGGATCAGAAGGTTTGGGGTTCGAATCCCTACGCGAACACATTATATAGAATCGGAGCGGCAGTTGTTCCGAACCAAGAATCGGAGTACCTTAAAACGTAGTACTTCGATTTTTGGAATTTACGATCTATTATACTTATTCTAAACCTAGTAATGAATCAATTCCTTCGCCTTTTTATTTTAATAGGTATTTTTTTGCCATTTTCTCTTTTTTCTCAAAATAAAATCAAGGTTTTTGGTAGGGTTTTGGAAGAATCATCCAAGATTTCAGTTCCTTTTTCAAGTGTAAAAATTATTGATAATGCTAACCAATCCGTCATTTCCGGAACTATAGGAAATGAAGATGGAACCTTTTCCATAGATATTTCAAAAGGAAATTTTGGTTTAGTCGTAGAATCTGTCGGATTTAAATCGAAAACAATTTCCCCTCTAGATTTATCCCAGGGCCGCCTAAACCTAGGAGATATTCTTGTTCAGTCTTCCTCTGAAACTTTAGAAGAGGTAGTGGTGCAAGGACAACGTGCAGCCGTAGAATTAGGGGTTGATAAAAAAACGTTTAATGTAGGAACTAGCGGGGCAAATAAGGGAGCGACAGCCTCAGA
>CAZXZK010000105.1:0-5057 GCA_964645295.1 uncultured Cytophagales bacterium
ATGGCTTATTATATTTAGACTGAGCAATTAGTTCAGCCTCAGCACCTACAGCAGGTCTAAATTTTTTACAAAATTTGAAGATTCAAATAAGGGCCATAATGGCTTTTTGTTTTTAGGGTTATTTTTCATCTTTATAGGCATTCTAATTTCCTCAATATTATTATTTCTTTTTAAAAATTGGATAATTGGCACCCAAATCCAATCCTCTAGTTTGTTCCAAGATTATTTTTACTTTTTGTATCCTTTATTAATTTTTAACACATTATTTAATTTTTTCGATAATTATGCTAAAAATCTTAGAGATACCTTTTGGGGTGTTTTTTTAAGCCAATTTTTTAATAGATTTGGAACTTTTTTTGCAACCATATTGGTCATTTTTGGCTATATAAACTTTGAAATTTTTCTTAAAATTTGGCTTTTTGTCCAATGTTTTCCTGCACTATTAATTTTTTTACATATTCTGCGTCTTCCAGGTTTTTCTATTAAACCTAATTCCTATTTTTTTCATTCAGATTTCAAAAAAGAATTTATTAGTTTTTCAATCTGGAGTTTATTTACGGGAATTGGTACAATTGCAATTTTTAAGATTGACTCTATTTTGGTTTATCGTTATCTAGGATTATCACAAATTGGAATTTATAATTTCTGTTTGCTTTTCGGTTCGGTAATGTCTATTTCTTACAATATCAATCTAAAATCAGCTACCTCTTTTATAATTAAGTCAATTCAGGATGAGGAATGGGACAAGGTGGAAAGAATTTATAAAAAAAGTAGTTTAACTCAGGCCATTTTTGGATTTGGGGTTTTAATTCTTTCATTTTCATGCCTTGAAATTCTGTTTTCATTAATTAATAAGCCTGAATTTAATGCAGCTATTTGGCCAGTATTAATTATTGGCTATACCAAAATTTTTGATTTAATGACGGGTATGAATACCTTAATTCTTTTATATTCAAAATTTTATAAATGGGATCTATTATTAAATAGTATTTTTGTTATTTTTCTGATTTTTTTGAATGCTCTTTTAATTCCTGATTATGGAATAATTGGGGCCTCTTTTGCCTTATTATTTGCTACTATAGTTTATAATTTTTTAAGAGTGGCATTGATTTATTTCAAATTTAATCTTCTGCCTTTTAAATCATCCTTAATAGAAATATTTTTAATTGGGACAATCTTGATTGGATTAGGATATATTATGCCAGATTTTAAACAAGATTTAATTTCAAAAATATTTACGCTATTTTATAAATCTTTCTTGCTTGGAGGAATTTTTACTTTTATTGTATTAAAAAGAAAATATTCAGAGGATATTAACGAGGTTTTTGACAAATTCTTCCATTATTTAAAGTTTTTATTTATTCCCAAATAATTTGTATATCGAAAAATTTCATGCTTACTCTCATAGGATTTTATTTCTTCCAATCCATCTTTTAAAATTCTAAATAACTGATAATTTGGATTTAAAAGATTATAAAAATCTAAAAAGAAATTTTTTGAATAAACCTGTTGGGAACCAAATTCAAATTGAATAATATGAATTTTATTTTGACTTAAATACTTTTTTGCTCCTTCAAATACATTCATTTCAAATCCTTCAACATCAATTTTAATAAAATCAATTTGATGAATTTGATGTTTTTGACAATATTCATCCAAACGAATAAAATCAACTTCTATCTTTTTGTTTTTGAAAATTTGATTTGTCACCTCAGATTGAGAAGAAAAAGTAGGAGCATCTGGATAATAAAACATTTTTATTTTTTCGGTTTTATTTCCCAATCCTAAAGGATTTAGCTTTCCCTTTTTTAATTTTATTGAATTTAACTTTTCGAATGTTTGTGGAATAGGTTCGAAACTATGAATTTCACCATTTGGGAAATATTCAATTAAATCTTTTGTATAATTTCCAACATTAGCACCAACGTCAAATAAAACAGGCGAATCCTTAATTTTTTTTTGAATAAAACTTAATACGTTTTTTTCACCACTTCCAACAATATTAAAATTTAAACCCTTCAAAGCAAAATGGTAAATTTTCCAATAAAATTTTTGTAAAAATTTTTTGCCATAAAGTATCCCGAAAATTCTATCAAAAAGTTTCATTTACTTTAATTCATTTATTTCCTTAACATTTCTTTTATATTCACAATATTCCTTGGCCAATTGAAGATACTTGGCCAAATTCTTAAAATCTCCCCTTTTTTCGTAAATTTTCGCTAAACCTAAATAGGCCATCCCACGATATTCCTTGGTAAATTTTTCCTCATAGGGTAATTTTATCGCCTTTTCAAAATAGTCCTTCGCCGTTTCATCCCTTCCTTTTCTCTCTTCTAATATTCCGGCAAAGGTCCATCGAGCAGCATCCACATAAGGGTTATTCATATTCCGCATTTTATCAAATAAGGTATCGATGCCTGCCAACTGGTTCGCTAAGATTTTTACCTCCGTGAATTGCATTAAAAATGGTGGATTTTTGGGATATCGATTATGCAATTCCCTACTAATTTTTAGCGCTTTATCTGGCGTGTTTTCATATTTTTTATATAAATAACACAGGTTGAACCCCGCTTCAATTGCTGTAAATACCGATCGTTGATAACCCAATTCCAATTCCCGAATCCCCAATTCCTTATTCCCTGATTTGAAAATAAATAAAAAGGGCTTGACAACCGGATGAACCTCCGAATAAGCTTCTCGTAAATAATTGTAAAGACCAGTTGTAAATAAAAACTCTTTTTCCTCTCCTATCAGTTCCCTAGATATAATAATGCTATTGTAGGCATTTTTGGCATGTCCAATAGCAGCCATGTAATTATTTTGGTCCGCACTTATCGAAGCTAAATACCCCTCTGTCGATAATTTAAAAAATATTTTTTCATTTCTATCTTTTAAATTATTCGATTTTACAGACCCCTTTTCCAATAATTTATTGTATTCCTCAAATTTTTCTGGGTGGCTTTCAAAAGGATAATAGGCCCGTTCCATAACCATCGCTTTTAATAACTCATTGATCGGATGCTCAGGATATTTTTTTTCAATTTCTTGTATCGATTTTTTTGATTCCTCAAATTCAAAATTATACATATTATCCAAAACCTTTTTGATCCAAAAACGCCCAAGACTATCTTGTAAAATTTGTCCGTAAATAATATTTGGAAGAAATATTCCCAATATTAAAATTAGTCGGATAAAGTGCATAAATTAACTTTCTTATCTAAAATTAACTCTTATTTTTGTAAATTAATTATCATTATGATTCATTTTCAAGAATATTTCTTAAAAAATCACTTAAAATTAATCGTTCACGAGGACCCGTCTGTGCAAACAGCCGTCGTAAATATTCTTTACGATGTGGGTTCGAGAGATGAAAACCCCCAAAAAACTGGTTTTGCGCATTTATTCGAACATCTCATGTTTGGCGGTTCAAAAAATATTCCTGATTATGATACTGCCCTACAAAAGGTCGGTGGACAAAATAACGCCTTCACTTCCCCAGATATTACGAATTATTATATTACCCTACCTTATCAAAATTTAGAGACCGCTTTTTGGTTGGAATCTGATCGAATGAAAGAATTGGCTTTTAGCCCGAAATCTCTGGAAGTTCAACGAAAAGTGGTTATTGAGGAGTTTAAACAACGATATTTGAATCAGCCCTATGGAGATGCTTGGCTAAAATTTAGACCTTTGGCCTATCAAGTTCACCCGTATCGATGGGCTACCATAGGTGAAAAAATCGAACATATTGAAAATGCAAGCCTAGAGGATGTTAAGGATTTTTTCTATACCCATTATGTGCCCGCCAATGCAACAATTGTTGTGGCTGGGAGAGTCAAATTTAAAGAAGTAGTCAGATTGGTGGAGAAATGGTTTGGCGATATTCCCTCTGGAAGAAAAGCCCAAAGAAATCTTCCTCAAGAACCGTCTCAAAAAAGCCATAGAAAGGAAATTGTAGAAACGGATGTTCCCGCCAATTCAATCATGTTGGGAATTCCCATAGTGGAGAGAACCCACCCAGCTTATCATGCCATTGATTTAATGTCTGATTTATTGGGAAGAGGAGATTCCTCTTTTTTAAATCAAGGCTTAGTAGAGCAAGCAAAACTTTTTTCCTCTATCTCGGCCTATGTGATGGGTTCTTTGGATCCAGGTTTAATGATGATACAAGGCTATGTTTCAGATGGCATTTCGCCCGATGAAGCGGAAAATGTCCTATTGGAAAATTTATCAGAATTTTCTAAATTAAATCTGGAGGAAAGAAATTTAGAGAAAGTCAAGAATCAAGCGGAATCAAGCCTCGCATTTGGAGAAGTAGAACTTTTAAATAAAGCCATGAATATTGCTTTTTCTTCGAATATGGGTAATACTAATTGGGTCAACCAGGAATCTGAAAAAATTCAAGCAGTGACTTTAGAGGATATACAAGATTGGTCCAATAAATTAATCAATCAAGTTGGTAGAAATACCCTTGTCTATAAAAAATTAGGATAATGGATATTAGAATTGACCAAGGATATGATGTACATCGGTGTGAAAAAGCTCGCCCGCTCATTTTAGGCGGTATTGAAATCCCCTCGGAGTTTGGACCTTTAGGGAATTCAGATGGAGATTTGGTCTGTCATAGCCTCTCAGGTGCAATGCTGGGCGTAGCCAATATGAGGAATATCGGCTTCCATTTTTCAGATAAGGATCCCCAGTGGAAAGGAGTCGCCTCAACCCTTTTATTAAAAAAAGTTTTAGAAATGATTGATGAGGCTGGTTGGAAATTAGGTAATGCAGATGTTACTATTGTGCTAGATGAGCCAAAATTAAATCCGCATATTCCAGTTATGAAAGAAAATTTGGAAAAAATTCTAAATTTGGATTCAGGTATTATTTCCATCAAAGCCACCACCTCAGAAGGAATTGGTTTTGTAGGAAGAAAAGAAGGCATCGCGGCGATGGCAGTTGCTTTGATAGTGAAGAGCGGCAGCCGACCTGGGAATAGTGAAAAAACATCAATATTTTAGCCCATGAATTGAGTCTTGGGCTAATAAAAATCGTAAATATTTTAG
>CAZXZK010000106.1:0-3646 GCA_964645295.1 uncultured Cytophagales bacterium
TTGAGATTCATTATTAATATTTAAAAAATAATCTGATTCAATTTGATCATCCCTCCAATTCAAATTGTTCCCATTTCCAACTAATTCAATTTCTAATTCAATTTTTTCTTGAGTCTTTACCGAATCTAAATTCATCTTTTCCCTAATCTCAAACCTGCCAACTGGGTATTTGTTGGTTGGAATTCCATTCGGTAATTCTTTGGGTTGAATCATAATGGGTTTTGTTTTATACTCGATGGATTTTTGTCCATCTTCCTCTTGATTATTCCCCTCACTTCGAATTAATGATAATTTTAATTCAGGAATGCGTATTTTTTTTGTATTGAAAGGGTAATAAGTGGATTGGAAAAAGCAATATTCCGTATATTCTTTATCATTAATTTGAATATCTGATACCCTTACCTCCTCAATGCCATAATTCTCTTGCCAGCAATTATTAAGCTGTATTTTTTGAATTTGAAGAGGAAGCTGAATGTCATTGCGGTAAAAATTCAATGATTTTGAATAATTTTTTGGAATGTATAAAGCAAATTTTAGTGTAAATCCTTCTCCTATGTATGGATTAGTATTCGTTGTTCTAAGTAGTAGCAAAGGGCCGCTTTCTTCTAGATTCTCTTCTAATATTTCTTGCTGTTCCTCCGATTTATTTCCTAATACAATTTCAATGAAGGTTTTTTGAGATTTTTTGACAGTCTCACCTAAACCAAATTCCAAGGGATCCAATTCTATTTTACCGACTGAATTCGGTCGATAATGTTGTGAGATTCTGTAAATATATATTGGTACATTATTGCGTAATATCGTTTCTTTACTTCGTCCGATTCCTATTTTTTGAAATGGAGGAATTTCAGGGAATTGGTAATCGAAAATGGTAATTTTTGAGTCTTCAGATTCAATTTTAAGATTGATAACTAAATCCTCATTTAAACTAATAGTCGTTTTCTCGAATTCAATTTCAAATTCACTTTCCTTTTGTGAAAAAATAGGCTTTCCTCCTAAAATTAGAATCAAAAAAAATAGATAATATTTGAATCCTTTTATCATTTTGAATTAGCATGTTTCCATAAAGGATTGTAGAATCACTGTCGCAGAAACCTGATCTATTAATCCTTTATTTCTTCGATCTTTTTTTGATACCCCACTAGCAATCATAGATTGAAAAGCAATTTTAGTGGTAAATCGTTCGTCGTGGCCAATGATAGGGATACTAAATTTTTTCTGAAATAATTGAATAAAATCTTCTACCGGTTTTGTGGTATGTGTAGGTTCATTATTCAGTTTTTTTGGTAAACCAATAACGACTTTTTCTACCTTTTCTTTTAAAAAATAATTCTCTAAATACTTGACCAAATCAGGGGTGGCTACGGTATCCAAAGAATTAGCAATAATTTTTAGGGGGTCAGTGACGGCCAATCCGGTTCTTTTTAATCCATAATCGATTGCCAAGATTCTTCCCATTTATACTGAGGTATATCCCTTATCACGGAATATTTTTTCCATTAGTTTCTTGTCATTTTCATTATTGAAAGCTGAAAATGGCAAATATATAAATTGATATTGAGCCATTTCTAAGACATAGGCATTCTTTTCTTTATAGGCCCTTTTTATCATGTCCCACTTAATGATTCCCCCTTCTTTTTCAGAAATCTTCATCATTATCTGACGAGAATCTATTTCATAACGATATTTATCAAAGAGTTGCTTGTATTGTGCTAATTGGGTAATTCCAGCAAATTGAATTAGCCAAAATAAGATATATCCGATTGCACCAATTAGTATAAAAATATAGATCCAACTATTCTTATATACCTTAAAATAGTTTAAAGCAAAGTTTCCTAGAACTAAGGCAAGAGGAATTCCAGCATATTTCCATTGATTAGCGAATAATTGACGCATGCACAACATGATGTATTTATTCTTTTCAATTGCTGTTTTTTTTGTTTTTATTGCCAAAGGATTACTTGGTGCTTGTTGCATTTGATGTCTTTGTGCACCATACATTTTTGCCATATCGTTAATTAAATTTTAAACGTAAAATTTTGAGCAAAGGTAGGAAAAAATACCTAAATTTGTTAAATTTTCCACTTAATATTGCTTATGGCTGGTAAAAAGATTTTAGATCAAGAAACTGTTTTGCAGAAAGTCAAGAGGATGGCTTTTGAAATCTACGAAAATAATTTCGAGGAAAAAGAGCTTGTTTTTGCAGGTTTGGTGGGAGAGGGTTATCCATTAGCAAAACTATTAGCAGAAAATTTGTCGGCTATTTCTAAAATTAAAACTCATTTAGTCAAAATAGATTTAGACAAAAATAATCCCTATCAATCCCCCGTCCGGTTTGATCAGGATACCGCTATTTTTAAAGATAAAGTAGTAATTGTTGTGGATGATGTCTTGAATACTGGAAGAACCTTTTCTTGTAGTCTTGCCCCTTTACTTTCTTTACCGGTCAAAAAGATTCAATCCGCATTTTTAGTGAATAGGAATTATGCTAAATTTCCCATTCATGCAGATTATATTGGATATGAACTTTCTACTACTTTTTCAGATTTTATTACTGTGAACCTTTCAAAGGGTAAAATGGAGGTCAATTTCAAATAATCTGTTTATTCCATAAATTTTTATAATTCCCATTTTTTTGGATTAGTTCGTGATGTCTGCCCTTTTCAAGAACCTTACCTTTTTCCAAAACATAGATTAAATCAGCATTTTTTATCGTACTTAGCCGGTGAGCAATACAAATAATGGTTTTCCCCTTTCCTACCCAATCCATTAAATAATTTTGAATTAATTTTTCTGAATCTGTATCCAAAGCGGAAGTCGCCTCATCCAAAAGGAGTATCTCGGGATCCCGATACAATGCCCTCGCCAAAGCAATTCGTTGTTTTTGTCCACCCGATAAAAGTGCTCCATTCTCACCTATATCTGTATTGTAGCCATTGGGTAATTGCTCCGCAAAACTAGAAATTCCTAAATTCTGACATAAACCTACTATTTTCTTGATATCCATATTCTCTTCTCCTAAGGCAATATTCTCCAAGATAGATCCTGAAAAGAGGTTTACTTGTTGCGGTACAATAGAGATTAATTTTCGAATTTTGGTATGATCGATTTCTTGTATCGAATACTCTCCTATAGAAATTTTCCCAGATTTAATAGGGTATAAATTTTGAATTAAGGCAAATATCGAGGTTTTCCCACTTCCACTTTCTCCTACTAAGGCAGAAAATTTCCCCAGTGGAAATTCAATACAAAAATCCTCAAATACATCGGCCCTTGTTCCGTAGGCAAAGGCCACTCTTTCAAATTGAATATTCCCTAAATCTTCTTTTTCAATGATGATTTTATTTTCGATACTTTCTGTTTCCAAATCCATAATTTCAAATAAACGGTCTGCCGCAATCAAGGCATTTTGAATGGATTTATTGGAATTGATTAAAACGCTCAAGGGTCCCGTAAAATATCCGATCAATGCATAAAAACTAAATAATTCTCCAGGGCTTAATTCTTGTTGAATGACAAATTCTGAGCCCTTCCAAAATAAGAGAATGGTTAATAAACTGGTTAATAATTGAATAAGGTTTCCAGTTCGAATAGAGGTTATGGAGGATTGGTAGAGGGTGAATAATAGTTTGATAAAGGTTGTTTC
>CAZXZK010000106.1:3656-5023 GCA_964645295.1 uncultured Cytophagales bacterium
TGATGGTTCGTGCATGGGAAATGGATTCGACCAATTGGGTTTCCAAACCTGCGGCCTCTTCCATGATTTTTCGTTCTATTTTTTTGTAAAAACGGTTTAATATTATATAAATCAAAACATATATTGGGATAATTATCAAAGCCAATACCGCTAGTTTCCAATAAAAACTAAACATGAGGCCAAACGAAAAAATAATGACCAAACTATTCACGACAAGCTCAATGGATACTTCATTGATGAAGGCACGAATTTTGATGGCATCTGAAATTCTCGAAGTAATTTCTCCTACCCGCATGGTATCAAAAAAGCGTTGAGGGAGGTACATCAAATGCTTATAATATCCTAAAATCAATTGAGAATCAATAAGCATTCCTGTTTTCAACATCATGCGATTTTTTTGAAATCCATAAAATACTTGCAGAAAAATGATGCCAACCATGCCTATGCTCAATAAATTTAATAGGTTCATATTTCCATTCACCAATACGTGATCCGTGATTTTTTGAATATAAAATGACATGGCCAAACCAAATATAGTATATAAAATAGCTGATAATAGAGCCTGAGAGGCCATCCAACGGTGTGGCATTATTAAGTTCCAAAAACGGATAAATGGGGAAACTTTCTCATTGATGGGTTTAAAATGTTCACCAGGCACCATGAGAACCAAAACGCCTGTCCAGATTTGTTTGAATTCCTCAATGGGATAATCGTGCATTTCCCCAATTCCTGGGTCCATTACGCGAATATATTTAGGGGTGATTTTATAGATTACCACAAAATGCAAAAGGTCATTTTTCAAATGGAGGTGAGCGATGGCTGGCAAGGGAATTTGAGACAGAGATTCCAATTCTCCCCGTACCCCTTTTGCAATAAACCCCATTTTTTCTGCAGCTTGAACTACCCCTAGGATATTTGTTCCACGTTGGTCAGTGGAGGCTAATTGGCGAATCCTTGAGATAGGAATTTTCACTTGGTGGTGGGTACCGATGGAGGCTAAGCAGGCGGCACCGCAATCTCGAATATCTTGTTGTTTAATTTTTATGGAGGCCATTTTCAAGGGAATTATGAGGGTTAAACCAATCGTCTATTTTATCTGTGAGGAGATTAAACAGACTTCGTTTCGAAAGGAAATAATGAGAGGTGAGGGTCATTCCTTTTTCGGCTTTTACGACCGTTCCATTTTTTAAATGGAGTTTATTTTGGGTGATTTTGGAGCGTACTTTAAAATAATAGGCATTATTTTGTAATATGTCAAAATGAGCTGTATTCATAACATTTAAATTTGCATCCTTTGCTTCAATAGGGTAATGAGATGTACATTGAAGAACAGCTACAGGTTTTTTCGATTTTTTTAAAATATTTTT
>CAZXZK010000107.1:0-1019 GCA_964645295.1 uncultured Cytophagales bacterium
ATGACCTCGGCATCTGTTTACATCATGAGCCGGAAAAAATTTAAGAA
Source organism: uncultured Cytophagales bacterium (assembly GCA_964645295.1). GTDB lineage: Bacteria > Bacteroidota > Bacteroidia > Cytophagales > Spirosomataceae > CAZVFE01. The sequence goes on from CAZXZK010000107.1 coordinate 48, forward strand.
TGATTACTAATCATTTTCTTGGCATGGTTCTCCCGCTTTTCTACCACATACCCCACAAACAGCTCCTTCAGATTGTAACATAGGGTTATTATTAGCACAAGTACCTTTAAATTCGCCATTTTTTACGAATAGAATCCGAATTGCCAAAGAAGCAATCGCTAATAATAGAAAAATTAGGGTAACAATAAGTAATTTCATAAAAACCATTTATGTTAAAAGTACAAAAAAAAATACAAAAGATTATATTTATTTATTTTTTTTTCTTAAATTCCAACCATCAAAACTTATTTAAATATGGTAACCAAAATTCAAACTCTACTAGAAAAAAGAAAGATTCAATTGGTTCTTTCCGTAAAAAAAGATACAACAGTTATTGAGGCTTTAACCATTATGGCTGAACACGGAGTTGGGGCCTTATTAATCATGGAAGGTGATGAATTATTGGGAATTTTTTCCGAAAGAGATTATGCTAGAAAAGGAATTATTCAAGGAAGAAAGGCTAAATCCACCACGATGGAAGAGGTTATGACGAAAAATGTATTAACCGTTTGCGATTCTCAAACGACGAAAGAATGTATGGAAATTATGGAGGAAAATAATATTCGTCACTTACCAGTCGTTTCAGAGGAAAATAGAGTTGTTGGTTTATTAAGTATGAAAGATATTGTTCGCTCCATGATTCAAGAACAAAGACAACATATTAATTATTTAGAATCCTATATTTCCGGAGGAATCAATTTAAATATGTAAATTATTAAGTCTTCGTAATCCTCCTACTGGTCTACTAGAGACCGAATTTTTTATGAGAAAATATTAAAATTGTTTCTTCAAATGATTAGTTTAAGTATTTTCAATGAAAAATATAGTATTTTTAGGTTTAGTCAGCTTTTTGATTTATTCATGTATTCCAGAGGATAAATTTATCCTACCCGAACCTGTAAATCAAACTCTTTCCAATAGGGATACCTTAAA
>CAZXZK010000107.1:1029-5009 GCA_964645295.1 uncultured Cytophagales bacterium
CAACAAAATGACACACCTTCATCAACCATTTCAGGGGGTGGTTCAGGTTCCACTTCAGATACTTCCAGTTCCAATCAAAATGAAATTATTCAAAATGCTACTTTACTCAATACCTATGCCAATGTAAAGGCGCAAGTAGATAATGGAAAATTCCTGGGAACCATACAGCATAGCCAAGGCTATATTCCTATGCCATCTGCTGATACAAAATTAGACCCATGTACTATTGAAAAAATTAAAACATGGATCAATGATGGAGCTCCTAATAATTAGAACGTTCGACTAATTCCGAAGGTAGAAATAAAAAATTGATCCGTAAAGGTATCGTTGGCAAAACCATTGATCGCATAATTATTCCCCAAAGAATAGGTAATTTTCTCGGCTACACCTACGGCATGGTCAAAATCTAAATAATAGGCCTGAGTCTGAAAATTTAGTTTTTTATATTGATAAATTCCTGAAACAGAATTAAAAATAGCCGTAAAATCAGAGTTTACGCCTTGTCCACGCAGTAAATAATTCACCAAGGTAAAATTATCATTCACTTTATAGGAAAGTATTAAATCATTGGCAACGAAATTGGAGACTTGATAATTTTCATCTATTTGAAAAGCGGGTAAATGTAAACCAATTTGTCCTTTGATTCCTTTATCTAAAAATTTATACCGATGGATGAAGATAATCCCACGAGGTCTTAAATCCTTGGCTAGGATTTGTCCGATAAAACTTGTGGTGAATTTTCTCTCTGGATTGGTTGTTCCATTTAAAATAATATTCGGTTCATTGGAAGTAAATGCAGGAATAAAGGAGAATCCTCCGGTATTTAATTCAACAGAAACAGATTGGGAAAATCCAATTAAAGGAAATATAATAATAATGGTAGTTAACAGTAATTTTTTCAATTTCAATAATTTTTTTACTAAGGTACTATAATTATTATTAAGATTTTTATATAAAATAAATCCTATTTGAAAATAAACAGAATTATTTGATAAATATAAGGTCATCTTTCTTGTGGCCCTTTCCCATCAAAAATGGCTTGGGTAAATTTATCGATTCTATTATAGCGTGTTTGAGGATTTTTGGACGAATTTAGAAATAATGCATAGGCTTTTTTTCTTCCTGGAGTCAATTTATTAAAAGCCGATTCTAGTCCATCGATTTCCTGAAATTTATGGAATAATTCTTCAGGAAATACAATTTCAGAGGAAGGTTTAGGGGTAATTTTTTTACCTAATTTTTCGATATCAATAGCTTGTTGGATGCAGTATTTTATTTCTGCAGCTTTGGCTAATACCATTGCAGTTTCTTTAAATCGTATAATTCTGAAAGAATCTGAATTTTCTCCTTGCTTGCTTAGAACTTTAAATTTATCTTGAATTAAGGCTCCTTTAAAAAAACTAATGGTAAAAAAATCTTTGAAGGCTACCACCATACAAATATTTTTTCCATTTAATGAATAGCAGGGGCTACCCCATTTGATGGATTCTTCTAAATCAAATTCGTGCAAGATATTTCGTAATTCATCTATTCCTTCGATCCAAACCTTTGCCTTACATTGGGGGGTAAGAGATAATTTACATCTACCGCAACCTTCCGCATAATATTGTTCTATGCTGCTAGTCATACTATTTTTTTCTTCAAAGGTAGAAAGAAAACTAATAATTTAACCCTTCGCCTTTTAAGAATAAACCATAGCCTTTGGGTTTCAGGAAACCTGGAACGTCTGACTGGTTATTTAAAACTTGCTGGGTGGAGGCAGGAATGGTAAATGGCATTTTACCAACAGGATTGAATTTACCCAAAACCACCTCTAACAAGGCTTCGTTTGACACGTTAAAGGTGGCAATAAGACCTTTAGGTAATTCTATTTCTTCTAATAGCCAAGGGCTTGTATAATTGATGGCAATGGATAATGGTTTTCCAAGGGCTTGAAGAGTATTTAAATAATTGAGATCAATGGAATTTTTGGAAAGGGTTAATTCAATTGGATTACCCTGGGATCCGAATAAAAAGGAGCCTCCGCTGCCTGGGAAAAGCCATAATAATATTTCATCGGCCTTTTCCGGACTATCCACAAATTCAATACCTTCGTAATTATCAGATTGGAAAATTTGATGGGGGCTTTGGCCTCTCCCCTTTTCCATATAGGATTCGAAATAGATTTTTTTCGATTTAAAAGGAAGGATATTTTCTTCATTTTTCAATAAGACAATGGATTTTCTTTGGGCTAAATCGGCTTTCGCTTGGAATTCCTTATTCCCTACCAATTGTTCTGCCTTTTCAGCATCTACAAAGGGGTTTTCAAATAAACCTAATTCAAATTTTTCATATAATAATCTTCCTAAGGCTATATCTACTCTTTCCATGGAAATGAGACCTTGTTCAATGGCTTGTTTTAATAAGGTTGGGTCTGCGGTTCCACTAAAAATATCTACACCTGCCTCCATGGCCTTTGCATAACGCTCCGGAATGGTTTTATCTTCCATTCCCCAAGGCATCATCAAAATAGGGCCGGTATCTGAATTGATATAGCCTTTAAAGCCCAATTCTTTACGCAATAAACTATCTAAGATTTGTTTACTATAAGCAAAACCCACTTCTTCAAATTCGGTTTTAATTGGTTTGGCATAATAGGGCATGATGGAAGCTGTACCAGCGTCGATTGCTGCCTTGAAAGGTTTTAAATGATATTGAAAATTATTTCCTGGATAATGTTGATCTTTTCCCCATGGAAAATGCGGATCTTGTCCTTCTACCTGCGGGCCTCCACCTGGAAAATGTTTGGTAGTAAGTGCAACTGAGGTATTGGAAAGGGACTCACCTTGGAAGCCAAGGACCACCTCTTTAATAACTTGAGCGGCCCAGTCGGCATCCTCTCCGAAGGTACCTTCAATTCTTTGCCAGCGGGGCTCTGTGGCGATATCTGCCATGTATTGATATCCTTTTCTAAGACCTACTGCCAGCCATTCTTGGCGAGCGATATCACCAAATTCACGAATAAGTTCTAAATCGCCGGTTGCGGCAAGGCCTAATTCACCTGGCCATTTTGAAAAGGCGGTTGCTCCTACGCTAAGACCGATGGCATTATCTTTTGTTAAGTGGTTTCTTGGATTGGAAGCCACAATGGCGGGGATACCCAAACGGGTGGATTCGCACAGGGCTTGTAAATTATTGGCCCATTCTGCCAAGATTTTTGCTGGTGGATTTGCTCGTAAAATGAAATGACGGAGGTGTCTTTCTGTAACTCCTTTGGTTGTACCGGAGGCATTTAATAAAGGATATGGGAGGGGTTGGCGGGTGAAAATATTCACCTCTGAGGAAAGGTCTTCTTCGTTGAAACCAGCACCTAGGGGCTCGGGATTTTCGGGAGGGGTTCTTTGAAAGGAATAATCACCTTGCATTCTAGTAGTGGAAATTAATAACATTCCAACTTTTTCGTCTAAAGACATTTGAGAAATTAAATCCTTTGATCTGGCCTCTGTGGATTGGCGCCAATCTTCGTAAATATCTAATTCTCCGTTTTTATTGAGGTCTTTAAATTTTAGATCCTCTTTTTCGATAATTCCTACAGAACGAGAACCTAATTCGGGCTGAGGAGCTGTTGCGGTACAACCAGCAATTAAGATTGTTAAGGCTATTATTCGTTTCATAAAATGATATTTTATTCTCTTTTAAATAAAAGACGCTAGGGAAGCATGGATACTCAAATTTAAGCCTTCAAAAAATCAGCAATTTGAATACCATTTAAAAAATAGGAAGTTGGGGAATGGGTATGGGGTTATGGACGGCCGTTATGTTTTATTCGTATGGTTGTCAGTCATTTTTGTTCGTTTTTGTCGTGCGTGTCTTTTTTTAGGGTGAGGCATAAGGTATTACTGCTTTGCCTAGTGCTGGATTTTGGAGCCCGTCACTGTCGGTTAAGCAGAAACTTTGTTAGAAACACCATGCTCCACGTCTGCCCAAAAGATCCGTTAATT
>CAZXZK010000108.1:0-1089 GCA_964645295.1 uncultured Cytophagales bacterium
TAAAGCTAAAATAGCTCCTTTCATCGAAGAGTATCGCCGAGGCTATCAAGAATATTACCATACTTGTAAACATCCCAATTCTCCTGCCATCCGCGATTCAAATCCGGTAGTAATTTTATATCCAGGGGTTGGAATGTTTACTTTTGCAAAAGATAAGCAAACGGCAAGGGTTGCCTCAGAATTTTATTTGAATGCCATCAACGTTATGCGTGGCTCAGAGGCTATCTCTGAATATACTTCACTGCCTCGTCAGGAAGCTTTTGATATCGAATACTGGTTGTTAGAAGAAGCAAAATTACAAAGAATGCCTGCGCCGAAATCACTTTCCGGTAGAATCGCCTTCGTCACTGGTTCAGGTGGAGGCATTGGAAAAGCCATTGCAGAAAAACTCCTTCAAAATGGTGCCGTTGTATCGATTTCTGATATCAATCCAGACAGAGTAAATGAGACTGTTCAAGAATTCAAAGCAAAATACGGTAAAGACAATGTAGAGGGTGTAATTTGTGATGTGACCAACCAAGAATCCATTGAAGCCGCTTTTAATGAATTGGTTGCCCAATTTGGTGGAGCAGATTTAATCGTCTCCAATGCCGGTATTTCCATTTCAAAAGGAATCTTAGACCATTCCAATAAAGATTGGGATCTTTTATACGATATTTTAGTGAAAGGACAATTCATGGTTGCCCGAGCAGCAGTGGCCATCCTTAGAAAACAAAATATCGGTGGGGATATCATCAATATCGTTTCAAAAAATGCCTTTGTTTCTGGTCCAAATAATGTTGGTTATGGCTCAGCAAAAGCTGCCCAAGCACATATGACCCGACTTTTAGCTGCAGAATTAGGTCCAGATAAAGTTCGTGTTAATACGGTGAACCCAGATGCTGTAATAGCTAATTCCAATATTTGGGCTGGCGGTTGGGCTGAAGGTAGAGCCAAAGCCTATGGAATTACTGTTGAAGAACTTCCAGCCTATTACGCAAAAAGAACCCTATTAAATGAACAAATTCTACCAGAAGATATTGCTAATGCTTGCTTGGCCTTCACGGGAGGATTATTGAATAAATCTACTGGAAATGCCATCAATGTAGA
>CAZXZK010000108.1:1122-3870 GCA_964645295.1 uncultured Cytophagales bacterium
TTGGAAATTAAAAAAAGAATTGATGAGCAAACCGCTGATCTTTTGGCTGGTCATGAAAGAAAATATCATTTCCTTCAATCGGAAATAATCAATGCCTCAGAGATAGTAGAAAAATTGAAACATTTTCAAATTGCCATACCTTCTTGGGCTTTAGGAAGTGGAGGAACCCGTTTTGGAAGATTTTCCATTGGCGGAGAACCAAGAAATTTGGAAGAAAAGATTTCGGATGTGGGTCTTCTTCATGCTTTAAACCAAAGTTCAGGAGCAATCTCTCTGCATATTCCTTGGGATATTCCCTCAGATGTAAAAGCAACCAAATCCCTGGCAGATTCTTTTGGGTTAAAATTTGATGCTGTTAACTCCAATACCTTTCAGGATCAAAAAAATCAAGCTCATTCATATAAATTTGGCTCTTTACAACATACAGATAAAGCCGTTCGTCAGCAAGCCATTGACCATAATAAAGAAGTGATTCATTACGGAAAGGAGCTAGGTTCAGAATCTATTACAGTTTGGCTATCGGATGGCTCTTGCTTTCCCGGACAATTAAATTTCCGTAAAGCTTATAATCGTACAGTTGATTCTCTGCAAGAAATCTATGCAGCAATGCCAGATAATTGGAAATTATTTTTAGAATACAAGGCCTTTGAACCCAATTTCTATTCTACCACCGTAGGAGATTGGGGAGCATCCTATTCCATGGTCAATAAACTTGGAAAAAATGCCTATTCCTTGGTTGACCTTGGCCATCATTTACCCAATGCTAATATCGAACAAATTGTGGCAGTATTACTTTCAGAGGGTAAATTAGGGGGATTCCATTTCAATGATTCCAAATATGGCGATGATGATTTAACAGCCGGAGCCATTAAGCCTTATCAATTATTTTTGATTTTTAATGAATTGGTAGAAGGGATGAATGCCAAAAGGATGGCACATGATAAAGATTTAGGCTGGATGATCGATGCTTCTCATAATGTCAAAGATCCATTAGAAGATTTATTGCAATCCGTGGAGGCAATTCAATTAGCTTATGCGCAGGCCCTTTCGGTAGATCAACTAGCACTTGATCAAGCCAGAGAAGAAAATGATGTGGTAAAATGTCAACAAATTCTTCAAAATGCCTTCCGTACAGACTTTAGGCCACTTGTTGCACAAGCAAATTTAGAATTAGGTGCTTCAATCGACCCCATTGCCCTGTATAGAGCAGAGAATATTCGTCAGAAATTAATTCAAGAACGCGGAAAAGATAATTTCGCTACTGGATTATAAGACTTTTTTATGGCTATTTTAATCTTTGATATTGGTAAAACGAATAAAAAAATACTTGTTTTTAACGAGGAGTACCAAATCATTTATGAGGAATTAAAACAGTTTTCTGAAATTCAAGATGCAGATGGTTTCCAAACCGAAAATTTAAGTCAATTGAAAAATTGGATGTTGGAAGCCTTTCGCAGAATTTCCACAGATTTCCCTATTCAAGCGGTGAATTTTTCAGCTTACGGAGCCTCTGGAGTGGCAATTGATAAAAATGGACAAGAATTAGGCTATTTAATTAATTATTTGAAGCCTGTAGATGAAAAATTAGTTGAGAAGTTTTGGGCCATCAATCCCAATCGATCCCTTACTGAAAAGATTTCTTGTTCCCCTTGGATGGGAAATTTAAATACCGGTTATCAATGGTTTGAACGACTTAATAAAGAAAATATGCAAGAATTAGCCTATTTTCTGCATTTTCCCAATTATTTATCCTTTCTTTTTCACGAAGAATATTTTGCAGAAATGACTTCCATAGGTTGTCATACTTTACTTTGGGATTTCCCACAAAATTCTTATTTGCCCTGGATAAAGTCTTCAGGATTGGAGAATTATTTACCCCAATTAAAATCAGGTTATGAATCTATCCCGTCTAAAAAATATGCGATTCAGATTGGAATGGGATTACATGATTCTTCCTCCGCCTTAATTCCTTATTTTAAACAATTCAAATCGAAATTTATTCTTATTTCGACAGGCACTTGGTGTATTTCAATGAATCCATTTAAAATCCAAAATTTATCTGATAAAGATTTGGAAAATGATGTTTTATGTTATCTAACACCAGAAGGAAAAGCTATTAAATCATCAAGATTATTTGCTGGGAATGAACATGAAGAAGTAATGAAAGATATGGTTGAACATTTTGGTAAGCAGGCCGCTTATTTTCATCAATTGAAATACAATGAGTCAATTAGAGAAAGATTCTTAAAGAAGTTAGAGGAAGAAAAGACGATAAAAAGAGAATCCCATTTTTTAAAAGCATCTGATTTTAGATCGAAGAAACTTACTGAATTTTCCTCAGCCGCGGAGGCTTATGAGGAATTTATGCTTGATTTAACGATTCAACAATTATATAGTGTGGGATTTGTTTTCGATGGAAATGAGGAATATGCGATTTTAGTAGATGGGGGTTTTTCAAAGAATTCAATTTTTATGAATTGCCTAAAACTAGCCTATCCTAATAATCCAGTATTTGCAGCAGAGGTCGGACAAGCCTCCTCTCTAGGGGCAGCATTAGCCATTCATTCAGATTGGAATCATTTACCCATGCCAAAAGATTTAGTAAAATTGAATTTGATTGAATAGGATTTATGATTTTTTTTAATAAAATTTAATCAAAGAAAAAAATCTAACCATTAATTTTCGAAAAATCATGAAAAAGACCACTATTTTTTTGTTACTAATTGTTTTTGGTACCTTAGAATTACA
>CAZXZK010000108.1:3907-5006 GCA_964645295.1 uncultured Cytophagales bacterium
GATTAGCGTTAAGATTGAGAGGTAATTATATGACGAATAATAATGTGTATAATTCAAAATCAAGGAGTAATACCTATACGAATTTCTCAATAGGTTTGGTTGGAGTAGGGGGCATGGTTGGTGAAAGAATCAGACTCTACGGAGAGGGAGGAATATTAATTATCAATGCTTCAAAGGAAATATCTACTGAAAAAACTCCAATAGGGGCTTATGGAATTTTTGGTTTTGAATTCTTTTTAACAAAAAAGCTCAATTATTTTATTGAATTAGGAGGAACAGGGATAGAGGCAACGGCTGACAAAACCTTGTACAGCCCAACCTATTCCAATGGATTTCTTACAGTTGCAGGTTTGAGGTATACTTTATAGGGATGAGTAAAATCATCTTTATAGCACTAAAGTAATTGGTGAGGTTTATATTCTTTAATCCTATTTAATTCATAATACGTTTGTGGGTCTGATGTTATTAAAATTTGCCTAGTGATTTTATCAATTTCTTGTTAGGAAGATTTTGAAAATTTCTGTAATTTGAAGGGTGGGTGGTGGTGGCATTTTTATTTTAAAAGGAGCTAAGATGATTTAGTAAAATTGAAAGACTTGAAATTATAAAAAACCATTTTCATAAATTTCATAATTCTAATTCAATACATAAACATCCACTGATTTATTTTTAGTGTCTATTTCAATTTTATACGGATTTTGGAATAATAAGGCATTTGGATTTTGTGGCTCAAGATCAAATTCATATACTTTTCGATCATATTTCATAATTGAGCCTGTTGCCGCATCAATTGCCCAACCTAAAATTGAACCCAAGTTAATTATTGCCACTGGATTAAATTCCCTGTCCAATACAATTCTTCTAGTTTGGTAGCCTTCCAATTTTAATTCTACGAACTTTTCTGTAAGACTCCTTTTGAAAGAGGTAGTGCAGGGGGTTTTACAAATTTCATATCCTTCAAATAAAACCTTTGCCCCTGATGGTTTTGATTCAAATACCAGGGTATCTTTAGTCCCTGTAAAAATGGTAGCACAACTCGAAAGTAATAATACTGAAACTAAAGATAGTGATTTGGATATTTTTTTCATTTTTTCGATTA
>CAZXZK010000109.1:0-2792 GCA_964645295.1 uncultured Cytophagales bacterium
GCGTTCATTAGGAAAAACGATAAAACAATAAGTATGATAAAAAACAAATTAGTTTAAACCTTATATCAATAAGAGTTTATTAATTCAAGTTAATCAAAATTTAGAAAAATCCAAGTTTAATTCAGTTATATTTCCTCCTGAAAATCGAATCTTTTATTCCTTGAATTCCTTGCCCTTTGACCAAGTAAATGTGGTGATAATTGGTCAAGATCCCTATCATAACGAGGGCCAAGCAAATGGATTGGCATTTTCAGTAAATCCCGGTGTTTCACTTCCTGCAAGTTTGAAAAATATTTTTAAAGAAATTCAAATTGAATATAATTTGCCCTTGATTCCTGATCAGGGTGATTTAAGTTTTTGGGCAAATCAAGGTGTTTTGTTAATTAATTCAAGCTGGACAGTTGAAAAAAATAAACCTAATTCTCATAAAGATTTTGGTTGGATTAGTTTTACTAAATCAATCATCCAATGCTTAAATGAACAGAAATTAGATTTGATATTTTTATTATGGGGAAAGAATGCCCAATCTTTTGCCAAGATGATTGACTCTTCGAAACATGTCATTTATCAAGCAAATCATCCCTCACCTTTGTCTGCCAATAAAGGGGGGTGGTTTAATTCAAATATTTTTTTAAATACCAATAAAAAATTAGAAGAATTAAATAAAAAACCTATTCAATGGTTCTTAGGACAGAATTAAAATGAAGATATTTATTTTTAAAATCCTCATCCATTTTAATGACCAATTCATTGATTAATTGTTCCTTAAGATTTTCATTGATTGATTTTAGTATAATTTGAAGACTATAACCAATCGAATCCGGTTCAATATGGCTATCAATTTGAAATAGATTCATGGTGGTATCCATGACATTTTGTTTTAAATATGCCATGATATTACGCTTAAATTTTGATTCAAAATCAGTTTGGATGCTTGGTTCTATAAAGATGGAGATATTGAATTGATACATTTCTATTGGATACTTTTCTCTTTCAAAGATTCATATAAAAATTCTATTGGATGGAAAGATTGATGGTCAGTTCCTTCTAAAATTTGATGTCTACAAGATGTCCCATTAGCGATAATTATGGGTGAAACATTATCTTCTTTTAATTGATTGATAAATGGAAACAAGCTTAGATTTCCAATTTTTTGCGATATTTGATAGGTTTTTGCATCATAACCAAATGAGCCAGCCATTCCACAACAACCTGAAGGTATCAAATGAGTTTTATAATTTTTAGGGATCTCCAAAGCAATTCTTGTAGAACTTAAGCCAATTAAAGCTTTTTGATGACAATGGCCATGTACATAAATATCTTTATTTTCCTGCGAAAATCTTTCCGTTTTGATATTCCCTTTTTTGTATTCCTCAACGATAAATTGATCGATTAATTGAATTTGATTTTTTAAATTTAATACCAATTCTTTTTCTTCACCACTAAATAGTTTAGGATACTCATCAAAAAAACTAGAATGTGCCGAAGGTTCAATAAAGAGTATTTTTTCTTTTCGATCCAGGTATTTTTTTAATATTTTTAAATTTTTTCTAGCGATTTCTTTTGCCCTTCTAACCATCCCTACACTTAGGAATGTCCTACCAGATATTGTATTTTGGGTCAATTCAACCCCATATCCTAATTCATTGAGGAATTTAATTGCCGTCCTTCCTATAGGTTTTTCCATATTATTGGTAAATTCATCATTGTAAAGAACGACTTTTCCAAATGGGAAAGAATCTTGTGGATGTGTTTTAGAATATTTTTCAAACCAATCTTCTAGGCTATAAAAATATATTTTTGGTAATTCAATCGTATTTGAAAAACCTAAAATAGATTTAATTATTTGTGAAAAAGGTGTGAAGGTTGAAAAGAAGTTTACCAGTGGAGCAATTTTTCTTAGCCGATTTTGAATAAAAGGTAAATTTCCGATGATTCTAGTTTGAAAATTTATTCCTTTTTTGTCGTATTGTTTTTGTAAGCCCTCGGCTTTAATCATCGTGATGTCTACTCCTGATGGACATTCAATTTGACAAGCCTTGCAGGATAAACAATTTTCCATTACTTCTTTAAAATCTGGATCACTAAAACCCTCTTCTGCATTTTCAACTAAAAGTTGTCTAACAATATTGGCTCTTGCCCGGGTACTATCTTTTTCATCTAAGGTGGCCATAAAAGAAGGACACATCGTTCCTCCACTCATGACGGATTTTTTGCAGTCTCCGGATCCAGAACATTTTTCTGCCAATTTTAAAGGGTTTTCCCATTCGCCATAATTAAAAATTGGGTTGAATTTTGAATTGTCTGCCGGTATAAATCTTAAATCCGTATCCATCGGAGGAGTATCAATTATTTTCCCAGGATTTAAAATATTATTTGGATCAAATAGAGACTTAATCTCTTTGAAAATCTCGTAGATTTCCTTTCCGTAAAAATTTGGAATAAATTCTCCTCTTAACCTGCCATCACCATGTTCTCCACTTAAAGAACCTTGGTATTTTTTAACAATTTCTAAGGTCTCTTTTAACAAAGATCGAAATATTTTTCTGCCTTCATCAGATTTTAAATTAATAAAAGGCTCTATATGGATTTCCCCAGCACCTGCATGAGCGTAAAATGCTGCTTTTAATTTATACCTTCTAAGTAAAAATTGTATATCGTAAATATAATCTGGTAAATCTTCTGGAGCAACTGCACAATCTTCAATTAAATTAACCGCTTGTTTGTCTGAATTCATATTCCGAATAATACCCAAACCAGCTTTCCTGATTTCCCAAGCTTTTTCAGCTTGT
>CAZXZK010000109.1:2802-4405 GCA_964645295.1 uncultured Cytophagales bacterium
CCATATAAAATAGGAAAAGAATACCCCAAAGACGCTTTTTTTAATTCATTTACTAAATCCTCTAACTGATGATTGAGTTCTGTGGTTGTTTTATGTTTGAATTCAGCAATCAATATTGCTCCTGGGTCTCCATCTATAAAACCTCTATATTGATCAAATTTTTTATGACCAATCGTAAAGTCTAAAATTAATTTGTCTACTAATTCTGAAGCAAATGGATGGTGTTTTAATACGATTAAATTAACTTTCATCGCTTCTATGATGTCTTTGCAATGAATAGCAACAACCGCAGATTTCCTAAAAGGCTTGTCAATCAATCCTAATTTTACATTATGAACAACGGCAAGAGTTCCCTCTGAACCCGCTATTAATTCGGATAAATTGAACCGCCTACCTTCTGGATTAAAAGGTTGCATTTCAATTAATTCATCTAAGGCATAACCCGTATTTCTTCTTGTAACAGATTTTTTAGGATATTTTTTTCTGATTAAATCTTGTACGCTAGGATTATTTAGAATTCGATGTAATTCTTTGTAAATCTTTCCTTCTAATGTTTTTAATTGGGTTTTTTTATAGAATTCTTCTGTACTTATTGGATGGGTATGAATATCAGTTCCATCTGAAAGATAACAATAGGTTTCTAATAAACTTTGCCTAGTATTACCATATTTTATGGAACGTAAACCTGTGGAATTATTTCCAATCATTCCTCCAATCATCGCCCTATTGGAAGTGGAGGTTTCAGGTCCAAAAAATAAATTGTATTGCGATAAATGAGCATTTAAATCATCACGAATAATTCCCGGTTCAACCCAAATCCACTTCTCTCTTTTATTTAGGGCTAAAATTTTATTCATATGCCCCGCAATTTCCATGATAATTCCTTTGCCTACTACCTGTCCGGCCAAAGACGTTCCTGCTGCCCTTGGAATAACAGGGATTTTCATTTCTGCCGCATAATGCAATAGCCTCCGAATATCTTTTTCTTTTTCAATTAATGCAACCCCTCTTGGATATACTTGATAAACAGAGGCATCTGTCGCATATAATTTTTGATAAAATTTGCTTTTAGGAGAATCACTTAGATATAATCTACCTTGAAAATGATTTCTTAGCGTACTTTTTTCAAAAGAAAATTTTGCCATAGTTTGCTTTTCATTCTTACAACCATATTACCATTCAAAGATAACAGATTTCATTTATCCAATTTATTTTATTTCCAAGAAAACTTCAATTAATTTAGTATTTTACTAATCAGTTATGAAAGCAATTCGCCAAATTATAGAAAGTATCCGTTTCGCTATTCAAGCATTAAAATCCAACTTTCTTAGAACGACCCTTTCCTTACTCGGAGTTTGTGTTGGGATTTTTTCCATTGTGGCCATCTATACCGCAGTAGATTCAATGGATAAAAAAATTAAGGATGATATCAATTCATTTTCAAAAGTAGGCGTAATTTATTTGGGAAAATGGCCTTGGACTTTTAGTCCGGGTTATCCATGGTGGAAATATTTAAATAGACCAACCATAAAATACAATGAATACAAATTTCTTCGGGATAATTTAAATACGGCAGACTTTAGTTCAATGGTAAATGAGGAAG
>CAZXZK010000110.1:0-2808 GCA_964645295.1 uncultured Cytophagales bacterium
TAACAATTGAGTGGGTCTTCTTTCTAACCAACTGTGCCAATGCCATTCTTTATAATCTTCTTCATTTAATTTTCCTAAGGATACAGCCTCATCTGCCTCATTTTCTATTAATTTCCCAGATTTCAATGTTTTGAATAGATTGATCGCCATTAAAACTGCACCAATTAAATATAAGGTTCCTCCGAAGGCCCTCATTTGGTGCATAGGGATAATTTGTAAAGTAGTTTCTAAGAAATTTCCATATAATAAGGTTCCATTGTCCGTGAACTGTTTCCACATCATTCCTTGGGTAAAACCAGAAATATACATGGGTATTGCATAAAAGGCTATTCCGATAGTTCCAAGCCAAAAATGATATGACATCCATTTAGTAGACCATAGATTGGTTTTATAGATACGTGGTATCATCCAATAAAGGATGGCAAATACCATAAAGCCATTCCATGCTAAAGCACCTACGTGAACATGAGCCACAATCCAATCAGTAAAATGAGCTATGGCATTTACATTTTTCAAACTCAACATGGGGCCTTCAAAAGTAGCCATCCCATACCCCGATAAAGCAACAACCATGAATTTTAATATGGTATTTTCTCTTACCTTATCCCATGCACCTCTTAAAGTCAATAAACCATTGATCATTCCACCCCAAGATGGAGCAATTAACATGACTGAAAAAACAACTCCTAATGTCTGTGCCCAATCGGGTAAGGTAGAATATAATAAATGGTGCGGACCAGCCCAGATATAAATAAAAATTAAGGTCCAAAAATGTAGGATGGATAATCGATATGAATATATCGGCCTATTAGCCATTTTTGGTAAATAATAATACATTAATCCTAAGAACGGTGTCGTTAGAAAAAATGCTACTGCATTATGTCCATACCACCATTGTACTAAGGCATCCTGTACCCCAGCAAAGGCTGAATATGATTTCATGAAACTCACTGGTAAGGCCAAAGAATTCACAATATGTAATACTGCTACCGTAACAAATGTTGCTATATAAAACCATATAGCAACATAAATATGTCTTTCCCTCCTTTTTATAATTGTTCCAAACATATTTATTCCAAAAACTACCCAAATTAAGGTTATGGCAATATCAATAGGCCATTCTAATTCTGCATATTCTTTTGAAGAGGTTATTCCTAATGGTAAAGTGATAGCAGCCGCTACAATTATCGCCTGCCAGCCCCAAAAATGAATTTTAGATAATAAATCTGAAAACATTCTTGCTTTTAACAAACGCTGAAGAGAATAATAAGCTCCAGCAAAAATCGCATTTCCAACAAATGCAAAAATCACTGCATTGGTATGCAATGGACGAATTCTTCCAAATGATCCGTATTGACTTACATTAGCACTAGGAGCAAATAACTGAAAGGCAATTAATACCCCAACACTCATGCCTATTACCCCCCAAAGAATCGTCGCTAAGGAAAAATTTCTGACAATTTTATTGTCGTATTCAAAATGTTCTACAGGTAATTTTTTAGATTCCATATTGTTTAATTAATACTTTTTTTTTCGTTTAAAATTCTCATGGCAGGTCCCTCTAAATCTTCATTTTGCCCCGATTTGATCGTCCATATAAAACTGATTAAAAAACCAATCGCCAGAGTGAAACTAATTCCAATAAGAATAAAAATTATTTCCATATTTTATTAATTTTCTGCCATTCTCTCCCCCTTTTTTATCATAAAATAATTCGCAATGATTAGCATCGAAATTGAATTGATAGGCATAATTATTGCTGCAATCAATGGAGAAAAACTCCCCTGAATTGCAAAAAATAAACCAATTGAATTATAGACTAGGGATAGATAAAAAGATTTTCGAATAATATTCATTCCGTACTGACTAAATTGAATAAAAGTCTTTAAATTTTTTAATTCTTCGCCCAATAATATACCATCACTTGCCGGGGTAAAATGTAAATGATCATCTGATACTGCAATTCCCAAATCTGCTTGTTTAAGTGCCCCAGCATCATTTAAACCATCTCCAATCATGGCAACTTTTCTGCCTTCCTTTTGTAGTTCTTTAATAAAATTTAACTTATCCATTGGAGAACATTCAAAAAGCATATTCTCTGCCTTAAATAAGTCATTTAAAATTCCATTATTCCCATTTTTATCCCCTGAGATTAGAAATAAATCATAGTCGTTTTTAAGAGATAATAACATCCCCTCAATTCCCTCTCGATTCATCCATGGAAATTCAATATATCCTTTATAAGAATGATTGATGGATATATAAATACTAGATTCAGAACTAAAAAAATCCTCTATTTCAGAATTTGACCCCTTGACCCATTTTGAAGAACCTAATTGAACTACCAGCTCATTATCAAATTTTCCCTCAATCCCCTTCCCAAGAATATTTTTAAATTCGACTAATTTGGATTTTTCTACAATAAAATTTTCTTCGATAAATCGTTTTAATTGCCTAGAAAGAGGATGAGTAGATTGATCTACTAAACTGTAAATCATCGACCAATCACCTTTCTTTAAGGTCTCTAAGACCATTCTAGGCTTCTTTTTTGTTTTATGAAGTGTTAAAGTTCCTGTTTTATCAAAAACTAGCGTATCTACCATCGCCAAACGTTCAAAGCTTTGAACGTTTTTTAAAAAAAAATTCCTCTTGGCTGCCCAGCGAATGCCTTGTCCTAAAGCAAATGGATAAGATATGGCCAATGCACAAGGACAAGCTATCACTAATATACTCACTACCACATGAGCCCAAATAGACGGATTTTCAAACCACCAATAAATACCCGCTGAAGTGGATAATACTAATAAA
>CAZXZK010000110.1:2818-4329 GCA_964645295.1 uncultured Cytophagales bacterium
TTGCTCTAATTTTTTTATTATCTCAATTTGAATGCTCTCTCCAATTAATTTTCCTCCCGCATATAGTAAATTTCCTTTTTCAATTTCAATTTCTTCACTCTCACCGGTTACAAAACTATAATCCATTTTTCCCTTCCCCTTTAATAATATTGCATCGGCTGGAATAATCTCTCCACTTCGAATAATAATTTTATCTCCTATAATAATATCCTTCAAAGCGATACTAACTTCCTCCGATGTATTGACTAATTTATTGACCACTAAAGGGAAATAAGATTTGAAATTCCTTTCAAAGGATAAATAATCAATCGACTTTTGTTGGAACCATTTCCCAACTAATAATAGGAAAATTAATCCTGATACAGAATCCATATATCCTGCTTCATATTGAATGAAAATCGCCCAAATTGAGCGAAAATAAGCCACCAATATTCCTAATAATATAGGAGCTTCAATAGTTATCTTTTTTAGTTTAAGATGATTCCAAACATTTTTAAAATAATCATTACCAGAAAAAAAGACTGATATTGTACCGAGAAAAAGATTGAAATAACTAAAAAACTGTGAAAATCCTAAGTCTTCCAATCCTAAGTATTCAGGAAAACTGAATAACATGATATTCCCGGTACAAAAACCAGCCACACCTAATTTTATTAATAAATCCCTTTGCCTGAGATTCACCTTTTTCTTATTCTCCTTATCCTCTTTATCGATATTTATGAATGGTTCATAACCAATTCTTGATAAAAAGGAGGCAATTTCAGACAATTGAACCTCCCCCTCGCTATACCAAATTGTAATTTCTTTTTTAGTAAAATTTATTTGACTCTTTTCAATTCCAGGCTTTAATTTTGATATATTTTCTAATAAATATAAACAAGACTGACAATGAATTTTTGGAATGTAAAAACTGATTTTGGCAACTTGCCCATTTGAAAACTGAATGAGTCTTCTTTTATAATTTAGATTATCTAAAAAACTAAAATCCTGTTCATTAGGACTTATTCCATGACGAAGTTCACATTCATAATAATCATCTAATTGATTGGTGGTGAGAAGCTCATAAACAGATTTGCAACCAGAACAACAAAAATTCTTTTCATCAAATTGAATAGAATCTTCCTTGCAATAATCTTCACCGCAATGGTAACAAATTAGATGTTCAATAACTTCCTGATACATTTTTTTTAGTTAACAAGTTAAAATTCCTACTATTAAAGCAATTTTGAACTGATGGAAGTTATTTTAAAAGATGATATTTATCAGCTTTTGTATAAAAATTTATCCTCAAATTGTGAATCGATTTATGGAAAAATATTTATCTACAGAAAGGAAAATTTTGTCAAGTGGAATAAATCTTGATTATGGCCCAAATAAATTTTTATTCAGGGAGGGACAAGATTTAAATCATATTTTCTATTTAATTGAAGGGGAAGTTGAATTAAGTTCTAAAAACTTTAAAACGAAAATAAATCCCAAAAATGAACTATTTTTTGGGATTAATGACTTGG
>CAZXZK010000111.1:0-1974 GCA_964645295.1 uncultured Cytophagales bacterium
TGAAATTATAATTCAAGAATTTCCTAATACAGAATATGCTTTGGACGCTAAGTTCCTTTTGAAAGATCGGCAAATCCATAATTCTTCCACCCTAAAGCCGAAGAAAGTTTCTCAGCCGTAAAAGGTAAAAAGGGTTGTAGTCCAATCATTAGATGTCCTACCAATTGCGTCGCCTGATATAATACCTCTCCTGCTGCCTGTTTATCCGTCTTCATTAATTTCCAAGGCTCGAGATCAGCCAAGAATTTATTTCCCACCCGTGCGATCTCTACGGCAGTACTCATAGCCTCTCTAAACTTAAAATTCTCAAATTCCTTTTCAAGTTCTTTGGGTAAATCGCCTAATAAATCCTTGATATTATTCTCAGCATCTTCCTTTGAACTAATTTCAGGTACTTTTCCTTCAAAATTCTTTTCTATCAAGACGAATACCCGATTCACAAAATTTCCAATAATCCCGACTAATTCCGAATTATTTTTCGTTTGAAAATCCTCCCAAGTAAAATCAGAATCCTTTGTCTCAGGCGCCAGAGCCGTTAGCGTATATCTTAAAACATCTTGTTGCCCTGGAAAATCCTTTAAATATTCATGCAACCAAACCGCCCAATTACGGGAAGTAGATAGCTTATCGCCCTCCAGATTCATGAATTCATTCGCAGGCACATTATCCGTCACATTGTATTCTCCCTGCGCCATACACATAGCCGGAAATATCAAACAATGGAATACAATATTATCTTTCCCAATGAAATTCACCACACGAGATTCCTCCGACTTCCAATAATCCTCCCATTTATCAGTAAAGGCCTTGGTCATGGAAATATAGCCAATAGGCGCATCAAACCAAACGTAAAGCACCTTTCCTTCGGTATCGGGCAAAGGAACCGGTATCCCCCAATTCAAATCCCGCGTCATGGCACGCGGCCTTAAGCCCTCTTTCAACCAAGACTTCACCTGTCCTAATACATTCGGCTTCCATTCCGGATGAGAAGCAATGAATTTCTCCAACATCGGCTGCATTCTATCCAAGGGCAAATACCAATTCTTGGTCTCTTTTTTCACAGGTGCCGAACCAGAAAGCGTGGATTTCGGATTGATTAATTCGGTGGGCGAAAGGGCCGTCCCACATTTCTCGCATTGATCCCCATAGGCATTTGCGGCATGACAAGACGGACATTCCCCCGTAATATAGCGATCAGCCAAGAATTGTTGGGCTTCTTCATCGTAATATTGTTCGGAAACCTCCTCAATAAAATCTCCTTGATCGTATAATTTTTTGAAAAAATCCTGCGATACCTCGTAATGAACCTTATCTGAAGTTCTTCCGTAAGTATCAAAAGAAATACCAAATTCCTTGAAAGAATCATGAATGATCGTATAAAAATGATCGACAATTTCTTGTGGAGATTTTCCCTCTTTTTGCGCTTTTATCGTAATTGGCACACCATGCTCGTCGGTCCCTGATACAAATAAGACATCTTTCTTCTTTAAACGAAGATACCGTGTATAAATATCCGCTGGTAAATAACATCCCGCAAGGTGTCCGATATGTATTGGTCCGTTGGCATAAATTAAAGCCGCCGTCACTAAGGTTCTTTTATGCTCCATTGAAATTCTTTAGAATACAAATTTAGAAAAAAAATGGCTGCCAAAAATGACAGCCAAATTTTAAATTTTATATTTTCGATTAAAACCCCTCTTCCTTCTTTATTTTATCCCACGAATAATTTCTTGGGCTAAAATTCCCTCTTCCCTCTTCCCTCTTAATTATTATCTAGATTGCCGTACATTCTTTGCTTATAAGAAGCACGGATTATCTCAGTTCTACGAGTTATTGACGGCTTTTCGAATTGAGATCTTCTTCTTAATTCTTTTACAACACCGGTTCTTTCAAACTTTTTCTTATAACGCTTTAGTGCCTTATCAATTGACTCGTTTTCTTTTACTGAAATTACTAACATAAGTTTGTTCTCCT
>CAZXZK010000111.1:1984-2930 GCA_964645295.1 uncultured Cytophagales bacterium
GCAAATATAGAAAAAGGAAAGATTATTTCAAACTTTTTTTCCTAAATTTAATAGATGTTTGAGAGAGAATCTTTTATTGACCATTTGGAAACGGAAAGGCGCCTATCCAAACATACAGTCATTTCGTATAAAACCGATTTAGACCAGTTCTTTTTGGCAACAGGAGAAAATCTTGCTATCCAGGATATTGATACGAAGGATATAAAAAACTGGATGATTCACCTAAGCAACCAAGGGCTCTCTCCCACCAGTATTAACAGAAAATTAGCCTGTTTGCGCACTTTTTTTTCTTTTTTATTGCGAAAAGGGCTCATCCAAAAAAACATCCTAAAGGGCATTAAGGCACAAAAGACCCCCAAACGCCTCCCCCATTTCATTCGAGAATCCGAATCTACCCCCTTGTTTAGCAAAAAATGGACCGACGATTTCGACGGAATGCGTCGACATCTCATCTTATTATTATTCTATGGTACGGGCATGCGATTATCCGAGTTGATAGAAATCAAAGAATCGGATATCGATTATTTTGAGGCGACCATCAAAGTATTGGGAAAGCGGAACAAAGAGCGTATTATCCCTGTGCCACGCGCCTTGATGGAGATTATCCAAAAATACCAATCGCTTAAGCCGATTGAAAATCCTTATTTATTAACCACCGATAAGGGCGAAAAATTATATCCGGTTTTTGTCCAACGCTTGGTCAAACAAGAATTAGCCGGAATCAAAAACTTGGAGAAGAAATCGCCCCATGTCCTTCGCCATACCTATGCCACGCATTTATTGAATCAGGGGGCTGATTTAAATGCGATCAAGGAATTATTAGGCCATTCTAATTTGGCCGCCACGCAGGTTTACACGCATAATAGCTTAGAAAAAATTAAATCCATTTACGACCAAGCCCACCCTAGAAGCAGAAGGAGTGAAGAGTGAAGAGGAAATTTTATCC
>CAZXZK010000111.1:2940-4327 GCA_964645295.1 uncultured Cytophagales bacterium
CCCATGAATTTATTCGTGGGCTGGGAAAAAAAAGAAAAAATGGTGAGACGCGATTCATCGCGTCTCAATATTTTGATCAAACCAAACCAACAAAAAAATCAAAAATTTGATCAAACCAAACCACCAATAAAATTATTCCCAATTTGGGATTCTTTTCTGGCGCAGTCGTCCTTGGCTATAACAGAATGAACTATGAGTTTTAAGTGAATAGGGAAGAGTGAAGAGTGAAGAGTGAAGAGTGAAGAGTGAAGAGGAAATTTTAGCCCATGAATTTATTCGTGGGCTGGGAAAAAAAATGCAATAAAAGTAGAAATTTAACGTAAATTAATTATCATGAAAATTAGACCCATCAGAACAGAAAAAGATTATGACCAAGCCCTTGAAAGGCTTGAAAAAATATCATTAATCCAACCCTAATAAAACATAAAAATGAAAAACCTAATCACAGTAAGCATTCTATTTTTTTTATCCATTCAATTGAATGCTCAGGGCTTAAAGGGCTTAGCCAATAAAGCGGCGGACATCAAAAAAGAGGTATTAGGAACAGGCGGAGGATTGAGTGCGGAGGAGATAGCAGCAGGCTTAAAGGAGGCATTGAATAAAGGCACGAACAAGGCCACCGAGGCCTTAGCAAAACCGGATGGATTTTATAAGAATGCAGCCTATAAAATCTTAATGCCCCCAGAGGTACAAAAGGTGGAGACGACGCTCCGTAAAATTGGTTTAGCCAAATTGGCGGATGATTTTATTTTATCGATGAACCGAGCAGCGGAGGATGCAGTATCCACGGCCGGACCAATATTTGTGCAGGCGATTAAAGAGATGACGATTCAAGATGGCATCAAAATCCTTCGTGGCAGGGAAAATGAAGCAACGGAATATTTAAAGTTGAAGACATCTGAGCAAATCCGAGCGAAATTTTCACCGATTATACAGGCTTCTTTAGAGAAAACAAAAACCTTGGATTATTGGGATAAGATTGCAAAGGCTTATAACGCGGTACCATTCGGACAAAAGACGGTAGATCCGGATTTAGTAGGATATGTAACTCAAAAAGGGCTCGATGGTATTTTTTCGGAGGTAGCAGCAGAGGAAAAGGCCATTCGAACCAACCCAGCCGCCCGCACTACTGAAATCTTAAAGAAAACATTTGGGCTTTGACCCCCTCTGGCGCAGGCGTTCGGGCCTGTGACAGAATGAACGATGTTGAAAACCCAGTATGTCAGTTTGAGTGGAATTTTCAATTCTAATTCTACCCATTAATAAGGTAATTATACAAATTATCGTCAACTGGCTCCAAAATTCTATATCGTATATTTACAATTGGCACCTCTTGACCTTTATCATTCGTAATAGATGTTTCTGTGAAACTATTTTCAATCGGAAT
>CAZXZK010000112.1:0-4199 GCA_964645295.1 uncultured Cytophagales bacterium
GCGGGGTGGAGCAGTTGGTAGCTCGTTGGGCTCATAACCCAAAGGTCGTCAGTTCGAGTCTGGCCCCCGCTACTATAATCAATAAAATCTCCCCTTTTCACATTTCCCCTCTAATGAATAAATCCGGTTTCATCAGCATTATTGGAAAACCAAATGTGGGAAAATCAACTTTGATGAATGCTTTAGTAGGAGAAAAACTTTCCATCATTACCTCAAAGGCTCAAACAACCCGCCATAGGATTTTAGGAATTTTAAATGGAAAATTTAAAGACGACCAATACCAAATCATTTATTCAGACACTCCAGGAGTATTAATGCCAAAATATGAATTGCATAAATCAATGATGCAATTTGTAAAATCCTCTTTAGAGGATGCAGATATCGCTCTATTTGTGACCGACTTATTTGACCAATATGAAGATATTGATTTCCTAAATGATTGGAAAGATTCTACCCATACCCCCATTTTGGTATTATTGAATAAAATAGACCTAGAAAAATCAAATTCTCTTCAAGAAAAAATTGATTATTGGCAAAATATCTTTCCAAATAGTGAAATTTTACCCATTTCAGCTCTTAAAAAAATTAATCTTGAGCAAGTTTTTGAAAAAATCATTCATCATCTACCTGAACATCCTCCATTTTTTGCTGAAGATGAATTAACTGATAAATCTGAAAGATTTTTTGCATCAGAAATTATTCGAGAAAAAATTTTTTTAAACTATAAAAAAGAAATCCCCTATTCCTGCGAAGTAGTAATTACCTCTTTTAAAGAACAGGAGAGTATCATTCACATTTCCTCGGAAATTTATGTTGAAAGAGTGAGCCAAAGAGCTATTATCATTGGCCATAAAGGAGAAAATATTAAAAAAGTAGGGACCCAAGCCCGGTTAGAATTGGAACAATTTTTTGGAAAAAAAATATTTTTAGAACAATTTGTTAAAGTAGAACCAGACTGGCGAGCAAAGCAACAAAAATTAAAAAATTTCGGTTATATCCAAGAATAAAGTATCATGTCAAGAAATATCGTAGCCATAGTAGGCCGTCCGAATGTAGGTAAATCCACCTTATTCAATCGATTAATAGAACAAAAAAAGGCTATCATTGATAATATCTCAGGTGTTACAAGAGATAGACATTATGGTCATGGACAATGGGGTGGAAAATTCTATACCTTAATTGACACGGGAGGTTATGTTCAAGGTTCAGAGGATATTTTTGAGGAAGCCATTCGAGAACAAGTAGAAATTGCGATTGATGAAGCTAATTTAATCATTTTTGTGGTGGATTGCGATACAGGATTAATGGACCTAGATAATGAATTTGCTAAAATATTAAGGAAATCAAAAAAACCGATTATTCTTGCAGCAAATAAAGCTGACACCCCAGCGAAAGATGCTTTAGCTATGGAATTTTATGCCATGGGATTAGGTGATCCATATCCTATTTCTGCAGAATCAGGAAGTGGCACTGGTGATTTACTGGATGAGGTCATCAAGCATTTTGAAGATGATGGTATTGAAAATCCAGATGCAGATATTCCAAAAATTTCAATCCTAGGTAAACCCAATGTGGGAAAATCTTCCTTCTTAAATTTATTATTAGGCAAAGATCGCTCAATTGTTACCAATCAAGCTGGAACAACCAGAGATGCAATTGACAACCATTATACACTATTTGGAAAAGAATTTATCATTACTGATACAGCTGGTATGCGAAGAAAATCAAAGGTTCATGATGATCTCGAATTTTACTCAATCCTTCGTTCGGTAAGAGCTTTGGAAGAATCAAACGTAGCCATCGTATTAGTAGACGCTACTACCATAGATAAAAATACAGGTTTAGATGCCCAGGATATGAATATTATTTCAATGGCTGACAAAGCAAAAAAAGGAATTGTTTTGATGGTAAATAAATGGGACTTGGTAGAAAAAGATGGCAAAACAGCCCAAGTCTTGGAAAAAGCTATTCGAGAGCGATTGGCCCCTATGAATTATATGCCGATTCTTTTTGCGTCTGTTTTAGAAAAGAAACGCGTTTTCCAAGTAATTGAAAAAACCTTGGAGGTATTCAATAACCGTACCCAAAAAATTTCAACCTCGAAATTAAATGATGTAATGTTAAAGGCAATTGAAGCCTATCCTCCACCAGCATGGAAAGGTAAATTTATTAAAATTAAATATTGCACCCAGGTTTCAACTCCTTATCCTACTTTTATATTCTTTTGTAACCTTCCCCAATATATCAGGGAAAGTTACGAAAGATATTTAGAAAACCAACTTAGAGAAAATTTCAATTTAGAAGGAACCCCTATTTCAGTTTTCTTTAGGAAGAAATAATTATCAATTAGCGATTGATAATTATTCTTCCTTGATAAGAATTCTTCCCATCTTTTGATTCTATTTTTAGGATATACATGCTGTTCCCTAATTTTGATAAATCAAAATGAACAATACCAGAGCTATTACTAAAACTAATCTCCTTTTCTATTGCCAGTTTACCCCCCAAATCATAAATACTTACCTTTGCATTTTGCCATTTACTTGGTTCTAAGAAATCAAAATTAATGACTGGCTTACCATCAATGGTACTAGAACCATTTACTGGATTAGGATAAACGGCAACACCTTCAAAATTAGGGTCTGGCGCATAAGTAAATTTACCTATTTCAGACCAACATTGAATCGATTCACCATTTATTCGGTAAATATAAGCTCTTTGAACTCCATATTCTCCAGTTTCAATTCCTGGTTTCTGAATATTGGAGCTATTCCCAGAAATTTCTATTCCATTAAATGCCCAACGATAATCTCCTCCATTTCCTCCATTGATGATTTCATTTCCTGTAGCTCCTAATAAATAGGTAGATTGCTTTGTAATGATTGGAGCTGGCGAAGGAGTACCTTGGAATACTAAGGCAATACCTTGTAAGACCTCCGCGCTGGCATCAGAATAACAATTGGTGGAATTATCCGTAGAAACAACATAATAATTTCCTGTACTCTTAACTCCATTTATCGTCGTTGAATTCTCTCTTAACTTGGTTGATCCAAGATACCAATCATACCTAAAACCTTCCCTCGGATTAGTCACAGCTAAATTTACCGTATTTTCATTTCCATTAATATCTCTTGCACAATTTATTTTATTCCCAATCAAACTGATTGGCGAAACTGCTGGCCTTGCGATGGAAACTATTTCAAATCCTTCAGATGGATAGGATTCACAACCATTTATATCTTTAATAGTCGCCGAATAAATTCCAAACTTAGTTGCATTAATTGAGGAGGTAGTAGCCGAATTAGACCATTTATATTCCACTGCATCGGAAGATTGAATACGTAATAAATCTGAGAAATTCTCATATTCACAATGATCATTATCTTCTGGCCCAAGGATTACTGGCTGTGAAGGACGATTAAAGGAAGTAATTGAAACTATTTCAGACCCTGAACTCAAACAAGTCTCACCCAATGAATTAATCTCGTCTATCCTATATTTTACTTGAACAGAAGAATAAGTTTGATCAATGGTTATTCGAGAATTTCTTGAATCCAATAATTCAGAATTTAAATACCAATAATATTCATTTGAATTTCCATTTGAAGCTACTAAGTCTGTGGTTCCATCAGGACAAATCATATAATTACTCATTGAGCTTATCTGTGGTTTTGGTGCAGTTGCACTTAAATTCACCACTCTTAAATGACCTAAATTATTATCATAAATCAATTTATTTTCTGGATCCCTAGGAATGGTAGAACCATAACCCGGACAAATATTATCATAAGAACTAGCCCCTCTCTCCCAAGTTCCTTTAACCTGATACATTAATTCTACTACTCCACTCTCATTCGTTTGGAAAACTGGTGTATCATACGCATTTGCTATTTTTCTTCCTCTATAGGTATCTCCAAAAACACTCCAATGAATATCATAATATGGCTTAAAATCTTCAAACGATTTTCCGGTAGGAAAAACCCCATCAAAAGCAAACTGCAAAGCATCGTCAGCACAAATTTCAAATCTAGTATGATTCTTAGCAAATTCTTCAAATTTCCCTGATACAAAAATTCTAGGAACTGGCGGTGGTAAATACCTCCTCTTCGGATAGAAATAAGCTGAATTTGCATTCACTGTTGTTCTATTCGACGGACTACCCTGATAAATGTTTCGAATACTACATTTTACAATATATT
>CAZXZK010000113.1:0-1851 GCA_964645295.1 uncultured Cytophagales bacterium
AAGGATAGATTTTAGCCCATGAATTTATTCATGGGCCTTTTAAGGAGAGTGGCAGGAAGCAAGGATAGATTTTAGCCCATGAATTTATTCATGGGCCTTTTAAGGAGAGTGGCAGCGCGCTGTATGAGCGAGGAGGGGAAAGAAATTAAGTGAATGTAGAAAAATGTTAAAAATAGTATTAATATCGGATACACATTCTTATTTGGATGATCGGTTGGTAGAGCATATTGAGTGGGCGGATGAGGTATGGCATGCGGGGGATTGGGGAAATGTAGCAATATCTGACAGGATTGCTGAATTTGGAAAAAGGATCAGGGGTGTTTATGGGAATATTGATGGTGCGACGCTTCGGCGGATGTATCCAAAAATTGCCCTATTTCAGGTTGAGGGGCTAAAGGTGGGAATGGTGCATATTGGGGGCTCCCCATCTAAGTATAAACCAGATGCCTTAGAATTATTTTCAAGGGGCATGCCGGATGTTTTTATCACTGGCCATTCGCATATATTGCAGGTAAAAAGGGATTTAAAGCGCCATAATATGTTATTCTTAAACCCGGGTGCCGCTGGAAAACATGGATTTCATTTGGTACAAACAGCTTTACGATTTGAAATTTCAGAAGGAAAAGTTAGCAATATGCAGGTAATTGAATTTATCTGAAATTTTGTCAGTTTTCGAATTATGGTCTTATATTTGCATCTTTATTCAGAAAAAGACGTTAAACATGAAAGATAAGAAGCAAGAAATGGAAGAAAATCTCTCGCAAGAGGAGGAGGAAATTAAGGAAAAATACATTCGTCTCTATTCAGAATATGAAAATTATCGTAAGCGAACATCCAAGGAAAAATTGGATTTAATACAGACGGCTGGAGAACGAGTAATTAAAGAATTATTGCCTGTCATAGATGATTTTGACAGGGCATCCAATGACAAAAATGCAGAAATACCAGAGGGAATTCAGTTGATATTTCAAAAAATGCTCCATGCATTAAAAGCGGTTGGTTTAAAGGAAGTAGACGCTAAAGAACAGGATTTCAATCCTGATTACCATGATTGTATTACCCAATTTGATGCTCCATCTGAAGAATTAGAGGGTAAGGTAATGGATGTTGTGGAAAAGGGATATACCTTAAACGACAAGGTAATTCGGTATGCGAAGGTGGTTGTTGGAAAGTGAAGCAAGGATAGATTTTAGCCCATGAATTTATTCGTGGGCATCCATAAAAAAGAGGAAAATGATTGGGATTGGATGAAAGATTAGATAAAAAATAGTATGGCAAAAAGAGATTATTACGAGGTTTTAGGGGTATCAAAATCTTCAGATGCAGAGGAGATTAAGAAGGCGTATCGGAAGATGGCGGTAAAATATCATCCGGATAAGAATCCGGGGGATAAGGAGGCAGAGGAGAAATTCAAGGAAGCGGCAGAGGCTTATGAGGTTTTATCCAATCCTGAAAAAAAGCAGCGATATGACCAATTTGGTCATGCTGGTATGGGCGGACAAGGTGGATTTGGAGGAGGAGGAATGAATATGGAGGATATATTCTCTAATTTTGGGGATATATTTGGAGATGATAGTCCATTTGGATCGTTTTTTTCAGGCGGAGGATCCAGAGGTACTCGGAAAAGAAGGGGTACTGATTTAAGGATTAAAATAAAGCTTAATTTAGAGGAAGTTGCCAATGGTGTTGAAAAGAAGATTAAAGTAAAGCGTCATGTATCCTGCAAAACTTGTGGTGGAAATGGATCAAAGCATGGCACCGATTTAAAGACTTGTGGTACCTGTAAAGGTACAGGACAAGTGAGAAGAGTACAAAATACCATGCTGGGCCAGATGGTCACTTCCTCACCGT
>CAZXZK010000113.1:1861-4171 GCA_964645295.1 uncultured Cytophagales bacterium
ATAAAGGTAATTTCCCACCAAGAGGCGGTGTTTCAGGAGATTTATTAATTGTCATTGAAGAGGAGGAGCATGCGGAATTAAAGCGAGATGGTAATAATATTATTTATGAATTATATTTAAACTTTGCGGATGCAGCCTTAGGAAAGAGTGTGGAAGTACCAACGATTGGAGGTAAGGCCAAGATTCAAATAGAACCTGGAACGCAAGCTGGAAAAATTCTCCGTTTACGAGGCAAAGGAATTAAGGAGGTACAAGGATATGGTACGGGAGACCAATTGGTGCATATCAATATCTGGACGCCCAAGACCTTGAATTTAGAGGAGAAGGAAATATTAGAGAAATTAAGAGAATCTGAAAATTTCACACCGAATCCGGGAAAATCAGAGAAAGGGTTTTTCGATAAGGTACGGGATATTTTTGGATAATTTGAAAATGGCCATAAAAGTTTAGCCCAAGAATTTATCTCATGGGCTAAACAAATATTAAAACTTAGCGTATTGGCTAACGTAAATATCTTCGAATCTTTTGGCATCTTTTGGTAGGGTATTTTGAAAAGCATTGACAAAGATTTGAAGTTCATAAAAGGCTAATTGTATTTCCAAATTATGCCCTTCCCTATTCTTAGCAAAATAATTTAAATCTTTATTGATCCGATCAGCCATGGTATTGGCGATTTTCAAGCCTTTATCAGGAGCGCCTGCTGAAATATAAATAGTTGCCATGTAGGCAGAGAATTGGTCATAAAGCATGACTTCATCTGGAATTACTTGATTGATATAATCCATCAGTTCTATGGCCTCTTGGTTTCGATTTTCTCTCACTAATTGTTCGGCTACCCGATAAACATTTAATCGAGCTGAGACCAAAGGAATCCCTTTGTAAAACTCTCCGTGATAATAAATGGAAGGATCATTTAATCCGGTCCATTTAAATTTATTCATGAAATTTTCTTTGGCAATATTGGCGTTTACCCAGCCATCGTCAGCTCCTAGAATTTTAAAGGGCATTAACCTTAAGGCATAACCTTCTAAAGCCATGCATTCCTTTAATCCAAGATATTGATCATTAGGTAGAGTAGAAGAGAAATAAATCGGTCTTTCCCAATCATTTAAAGCATTATTAGCAATAATATCCAATTGAATAATTTTATCTTTATAAATACTTCTAGTGGGTAATTTCCAGGAAATTTGATCAGCCATCAATGGAACTAAATCATTGGGAACCCAATCGTATTGCGACACTTTTTCTATATTCACCGGAATAGAAAGAGAATCACAAGGGAAGGTATTTACCAGATCACCTGTGGTAGTTTGAGCCTTAAGACGGGGGTCATCTCGGTGCAATAAATCCATGTATTGTGGCAAAGACATGACCTTTATATTCTCTTGTTCGTTATAAATTAATTGATCATTAATACCTTCGATAAATTGTTCCTTATTGAATTTAATCGGAAGGGCTTTGGATAAATAAGTATCTCTTCTCATTTGATCCACATACCAATCCGTTCCAAGAAGGGATAAATTACATACCCTAACATCGGTTCGGTAGTCTTCTACCTCTTGAAGGTACCAAAGAGGGAAAGTATCATTATCGCCACCAGTGAATAAAATCGCATTGGGAGCACAAGAATCAAGTAAATTTTTGGCAAAATCAATTTGATGAACACGGGAAGAGCGATCGTGATCGTCCCAATTTTGTTGCGCCATGATTAAAGGGGCTGCTAAGGTAAATATTCCGACTAAACCATAACGAAGCGTATGAGATTGTAGGAATTTTTCTAACCAAGCACTCAATTGCATAACCGCTAAACCTGCCCAAATTGCCATAAAATGGAATGAACCAACGAAAATATAATCTCTTTCCCGAGGTTCTTGAGGTGGGGAGTTTATATAGACTGCTAAAGCAATACCTGGTAAAATGAATAATAAAATCGTGATAAAGAAATCTTTATCATTTTTAGCATAAAGGAAATAAAAACCAATAAATACTAGAATTAGCGGAAGGAAGAAATAATTATTTCTTGCTTTATTGTGTTTTAAGGAATAAGGAAGATCCTGGGTAGATTCAAAAGGATTAATTGTGCCAGCATCTTGTAAATCTGATTCTCTTCCCACAAAATTCCACATTAAATAACGCATATACATATGTCCGACCTGGTAATTGAAAAAGAATCGTACATTATCTATAAAGGTGGGTTTTTCCCCGGGAGCCAAACCGAGTTTTTCCATGTAAAGCTGAGGATGATTACCAGCCGATGAATAGACTCTTGGAAATAAAATTTCTTGAGAGTAAGTAACCTTGGGCTTATGA
>CAZXZK010000114.1:0-1661 GCA_964645295.1 uncultured Cytophagales bacterium
AATCCATCAGTTCAAAGCCAAATCGCTGAATATTATCAGCAAAATCAAACCCAAGAATTTTTATCAAAAATTAAAATTCAAGTTTTGCATCCTAATAATTCCCAACAAGATTTAGAAGATTATAATAATATTTTGATCCGCCGTTACGAGGATCAACTGGCAGACAAAATCACCCTAAAATACCAAAGCCTCCCAGACCAATCACTCTATAAAGCTCAAATCGATCTCTACGAGAAAATCCTTAAAGCTAAATACGATAATAAAGAATCCCTGCAAGAATACCAAACCAAAATCCTCGCCATTATCAATGAATGGCATTCCGAAATCAATAAAAGCTAGTCATTTCCTTGCTAATACTATTCATTTTCAATCAAAAAATACCTAAATTCTGACTTATTTTGCAAATTATTGGGTTATTATAAAATTGAAAGATGATACATAATTTTTTCCCAGGTCCTGCTACCTAGCCAATTTCCGTTTTACAGCAAGCTGTCAACGACTTGGTAGATTTTCAGGGGAAAGGTGTTTCCATTGCCTCCATCTCTAATCGACGGTATTCAATACCACTATTTTACCCAAACAAAAGTGCCTATCGTAGCAGATATGACGTCCAACTTCCTCTCAAAACCCCTGGATTTTGATAAATTCGGTCTCATTTTCGCCTCTGCTCAATAGATTAAGAATTGATCCGAATGCGTAGGATAATCAATTGCCTTTATTTTTTCAATTTAGATCATTTGAAAAATTTATTGATACTTTTATCGAATCATTTTCACAAGCTCTTTCCATGGCTTGCTGACTTTCCTCAAAATTATACCGGTCCGTCAGGTATTTTGCGGGTAGTATTTTTCCTTTTTTTACCAAATTAATGGTTTTTTTATAATCCTCTGGATGATCATAAATAATCGATCCCTTGATAGTCAAAGATTTTCTTGCTAATTGTAAGGATTTAAATTGAGATTCTTGCTCGGCCAATCCAACTAAAATAATATCTGATCCAGCAGCGGCAGTTTCGATTATTTTCGTACTTAAATTCGCAATTCCCACACAATCATAGATGGTTTCAATCCCCTTTTCCTCAAAAAAATCACCCCTTGGTTCCGCTGGGATTAATTCTGCCCCCATTTTTTCCGCCAATAATAATTTTCCAGGATCCAAATCAGTTACCCATACTTTCATTCCCTTTAATAAAGCTAATTCCGACAATAATAAACCTACTGATCCCAGGCCAATTATCGCAATTCTTTGATTCTTTTTTGGATTTTTCAATTTAAAGGCATGCACAGCAACCGCCAAAGGTTCAATCAATACTGCATCTTCGTTACTAATTTTTTTTGGTAATTTCCAAACATATTCTGCCGGTACTGCCACTTGCTCAGCCAAACATCCCGGACTATTTATTCCAATAATTTTTTTATTTAAACAACTTAAAGCGTAACCCCGCCTACAAGCAGTACATGCTCCACAAGAAATATTAGGCTCAATAACTATTCTATCACCTATTTTTAATTTTTTCACCTTTTCCCCTTTTTCAATAATAATTCCAACTGCCTCATGACCTAAAATTAAATCTTTCGGCGGTTTTCTATGTCCCATAAATAAATGAATATCTGAACCACAAATCCCAACCATGATGACTTGAATTAAAACTTCCTTTTCGG
>CAZXZK010000114.1:1671-4094 GCA_964645295.1 uncultured Cytophagales bacterium
CTATGCTTTGTTTTAAGGCTTAATTTTCTATTTCCGGTGATGGCAAATGCTTTCATTTAAAGGTTTTTAGATTTTAAACTATTAATAAATCCGACTATTAACAACCGCGGAAGAAAAAAAATCATTAATAAGGTTTGAGATGGCATAGGTGGGGTATCTCCTACCACCATAGCTGGATCTAATTATTTACCCGGAGGTGTCCTTAGGGTAAATTAAACCGGTTTAGCACTAATCAATTGGGTCTTTGCCACCCTCCACCGTTATTGCCACCATTCTGTCGCATTCTTTCTCTCCTTTCCGCTTGAATCGCCTCGAATTTCTCAAATTGTTCTTGGCTTAATTCTTTTTTGAATTCTTCAGATTGTCTCTGAAAAATTTCTTGCATCGTTTCTCTGTTTTCTTCCATGGATTTACCATTTCCTCTCAAGGCAGCCATTTCTTCCATCGAATCCATTAAAATAAAATACAGTTTTTTTTCCTGCTTTTTATCTAAGGCTAATTTTTCAGTTAATTCCGCCATTTGCCTTTGAACTACCACTGAAGGATCAAAACCCTGAGAAAATCCAAGATTTCCTATTAATAAAAAGGCCATGATAAGGCCAAAACTTTTTATTGTTTTCATAGTAAGAAAGTTTAATTTCCTGCTAAATTTACATTAGTATTTTTATATTTTTTTAATTTTTCAAATAATTTAGTTTATGGCTCAAGTTACCTTAGGGGGAAACCCAATAAATACCGCTGGAAATTTACCACAAGTAGGCTCATCAGCCCCCGATTTTGAATTAGTCAATAAAGACTTAGCTGTTCAATCTTTAAAAGATTTTTCAGGTAATAGAATCGTTTTAAACATTTTCCCTTCAGTAGATACGGGTGTTTGCGCAGCATCTATTAGAAAATTCAATGAATTAGCCAATAAAATGGAAAATACCAAAGTTCTTTCAGTTTCGAAGGATTTGCCCTTCGCAATGAATAGACTTTGTACGTCTGAAGGTCTAGAAAATATCGTCAACCTTTCAGCATTCAGAGGTGGTTTCGATGCCTATGGGGTAGAAATCCTAGATTCGGCATTTAAAGGATTATTTTCTCGTGCAATTGTAGTCATTGATAAGGCAGGAAATATCATCCATACAGAACAGGTTCCTGAAATCGGACAAGAACCTGATTATGATGCTGTTTTAGCTATTTTATAAAGTTAGTTTAATATATTCAGAAGGTTTATGACCAATTCGATGGGCAAGAATATACAAAATCTTGCCCTTTTGTATTCTAATAGGTTTCGTATATACCTGCCAATTATTTTCACCTGGATCACCCTCCTGTTCCATCCATTTATAACCGATTGAAGCACCCGGACTCAAATTATGTATCCGAATTAAATCGCCTTCTATAGTATATTCAGGATTTTTAGTTTGAGGTTGAATCCCATTCGGCCAAAACTGTTCTACCAGTTCATTTTCTGGAAGGATATTTTTATCCTCCATCTCTTTCATCCAGTGAGCTGTTTGTTTTCTTAATTCAAGAAGTTTTTTTCGGTATTTTGGATTATCCGCTAAGGATTTTAATTCATGTGGATCATTTTTTAATTCGAATAATTCTTCTACTGGTTTTGTTTCTCTAAACCATAATGCTTGCTCCGGACTTAATTTCCCCTCTTGTTTCAAACGATATAATTCTTGCATGATATCCATTTGATCTCGGTAATTTACATGCAGAAACATGGGCTTTTCAGGCATAAAATACTTAATATATTTGAATTCCTTGTCAAATCCAGCTCTGGCTGCGTCTGTTGATTCATCAAATCTATCCGATGCTGCAAATAAATAGTTACGTTCCCGAGAATCCCTATATTTACCTAAAAAAGCTTTGCCATCCATGTAATCAGGTGGATTCATTCCTGCTAAAGATAGAGTAGTTGGTGCCATATCTATAAAACTTACCATTCTATCATCTCTTGTGCCAGCACCCGATTTATCCGGATAGCGAATAATTAAAGGGACTCTTAAACCAGAATCATATAATAATCTTTTTTGACGAGGCAATGGTCCGCCATGGTCAGTAAACCAAATGATAATCGTATTCTCTAATTCCCCATCTTCCTTTAATTGATTAATAATTTCTCCTACTTGTTGATCCATGGTGACAATATTCGAATACATCCTTCTTATGTCTTTTCTTCCCACCTCTGTATCGGGCAAATAAGGAGGAACGGGTACGGCTAAATTTTCATCTACTTCCAATGGTAACTTAGCTCTCGCCCAAATTTGGGATTCATGTGTTACCGTTAAGGTAATCATGGAGAAAAAAGGTTGTCCTTCTTTTCTATTTCTCCAATGAGCTTTGTTACTACTTTCGTCCCACGCGGTAACTGGCTTGATGAATTGGTAATCTTCTTTCGAATTATTGGTACAATAATAACCCTCTTC
>CAZXZK010000115.1:0-3838 GCA_964645295.1 uncultured Cytophagales bacterium
AGCCATGAATAAAAAAGGAGAAATTGGTGCCTATGCTATTCAAAAAGGTTTTAATTTTACGCTGACTAAAAATGGCATTACCGAAACAATTGATAGTGATTATTACCTAAAAAAGTAAAAAAATATGGCAAAAGAGAAAACAATACCGAAGATTTCAGAGAAAAAAACAATCAATAGAAATCCTAAAAAAAACCATTTAATAGAAATTGCCTGGGAAACCTGTAACCAAGTGGGAGGTATTTATACCGTCTTACGAACAAAAGTTCCCTCGATGGTAGAACAATGGGGAGAGAATTATAATTTAATAGGACCCTATTTCCCTCAAACTGTTCAAAATGAATTTGAAGAAATTCAAGAATTAGGTGATAATCCCATTGAAAAAACAATTGCTGATATGAAAGCCCTTGGCCATCTGGTTTATTATGGCCATTGGATTATTACTGGTAAACCTAAAATTATTTTATTCGACATCCAAGCAACCTTAATTGAAATTAATAAGATTAAAGGAAGAATTTGGGAAGATCATAAAATCAACACTTTAGGAGCAGAGGATTTGGTCGACCAAACCATTGCTTTTGGAGAAATGATTAAAATTTTCTTGGAATTATTGGCCAAAAACGCTAGCAGAAAAATCAATGTTGTAGCACATTTTCATGAATGGATGGCTTCTACTTGCTTACCTGATTTGAAAAAGCAAAAAGTAAAAATAGCCACCGTTTTCACAACACATGCCACCATGCTTGGAAGGTATATTGCTGGAAATGTGGAAAATTTTTATGATAAGATCGAAAATTTTGATTGGGAAGTAGAGGCGAAAAGGTATAATATTGAACCGCAAGCAAGTTTTGAAAGAAAAGCCGCTTTGTGTTCGGATGTCATGACAACAGTCTCTGAAATAACTGCCCAAGAATGTAAAGTTTTTTTAGGAAGATCGCCGGATGTTCAATTGCCCAATGGGTTGAATATCCAACGGTTTGCTGCCATGCATGAACATCAAATTTTACATACTCGATATAAAAAATATATCGACAAATTTGTCATGGGGCATTTCTTCCAAAATCAACCTTTTGATTTGGAAAATACGCTTTACTTTTTTACCTCCGGGCGATACGAATATACCAACAAGGGATATAATTTATGCATAGATGCTCTTGCTGAATTGAATAAAAAATTAAAAAAACATCAATCTAAAAAAACGATTGTGATGTTTTTTATCACGAAAAGGCCTTATCATACTATTGACCCCGAAGTATTGCATTCAAGGGCCGTTTTAGATGAAATTAGAGATACTTGCGATTCTATTAATCATGAAATTGCGGAAAAACTATTTATTCACTCTACCTCAAGCGAGGATTCTAAAATGCCTGATATTAATAATTTTATCGATGAATATTGGAAATTACGATTAAAAAGAACGGTCCAATCTTGGAAATCAAAAACATTACCAAAAATTGTGACCCATTTTTTAAAACACGAAGATGAGATTATTGAAAATCTTAATAGAACTGGTTTAATCAATTATGGGGATGACCGAGTAAAAGTAGTTTATCATCCAGATTTTATTGTATCAACGAATCCTTTATTTGGCTTAGACTACGGTCAGTTTGTAAGAGGCTGTAATTTAGGGATTTTCCCTTCCTATTATGAACCATGGGGTTATACACCACTTGAGTGTATTGCAAGGGGTGTTCCTACGGTTACCTCGAATTTATCAGGGTTTGGTGGATACATGATGTCGATTATGAAAGATTATGAAGAATGGGGAGTTAATGTAATTGACAGGAATAATCAATCTTATCAAGAGGCAGTAAAAGAATTGGTTGAGAAATTATTTCAATTTGTTCAGCAAAATCAAAGGGAAAGAACCATGCAAAGAAATCGTGTTGAAAGTATTGCAGATACTTTTGATTGGTCAAATTTACGTTCTCAATATGATATTGCGCATGAATTAGCTTTAATGAAAATGGGAAATAAGGCTTAAAAAAACCCTTATTTTATTCTTTTTAAGGCTTCTCTTTTACTCAATGGTGCTAATGAGTGGTTGTGACAAAAATCCATTACCCAATCGGGGTTTGTGCGAGCATATTGTCTTAGAACCCATCCTATTGCCTTTTGAATAAAAAATTCTTTTGAATCATTTTGTTTTAAAATAATGGAACTTAAAAGTTTGGTATCGAGATCATTTTTATAATTTAACTGGAAAATGATGCAGAAACGTTGATGCCAAAAATTAGGAGAATGCATCCATTGATTGATCCATTGATTTCTTTCTTCGGGAAATTTTAAAAAATAAGGGCCTAGAATTCTAGGTGCAATATAATCAACCGTGTCCCACCAAGGGTCAATCTGACCCCATTGATCCATGAGAGAGGGAATTCGCTGATCAAAATTTTTCTTCTGACTTGCTAAATAATCTAAAGCAAGATATTTCCATTCTCTTTCTGGTTGATTAAAAAGAGTATCAGAAATTTGAATATAATCGATTTCTTTGGGAAAGTTTTTTTTATGGTCTTGGTAAATATCCCGACGAATTCCAGATTTCAAACCAAAAAACTGGAATTGATTTCTCATGTATTTTTCCATCCAAAATCGATCTTCCTTATCGGCTAATAACTCCATAGATTCCCTCAGGTTAAAAATAAAATTTTCCATTTTAAAAGATTATCAAATAACTGTTCAAAAAAAATAACTAAATTTTGTAGGGAACCCCAATCTCCCCTCCCCTGTTCAATTTAAGAAAAAAAAATAAATAAAAATAAAAGGAAAATGATATTTCCAATAGGCTAAAATAAATACAGCAAGACCAAAGGTCCTGCTGTAAATTTTCATTATTCAAAATAGGTTAAAAGTAATAATTCTTATTATACAAAGCGATTAATTAAATTCTCTAAATATTCTTGTTTCCCAGAAATTTGAGCCGGCTCACCAGACTTAGAAGCAATTTCATATAAATCTTCTAATTTTAAATTACCTGATTCAAAATCTTTTCCTTTACCATGGTCGAAACTCGCATATCTCATTTTCCTAAAATTATCAAATTCTCCATTCGAAATAATCTTATCAGCAATCATTAATCCTCTTGCAATGGTATCCATTCCACCGATATGAGCAATGAATAAATCCTCCATATCGGTCGAATTTCTTCTTCTTTTTGCATCAAAATTAATTCCGCCACCTGCTAAACCACCCTGACGAAGAATGATCATGAGCGCTTCTGCCCATTCATAAATATCCATTGGGAATTGATCGGTATCCCAACCATTTTGCATATCCCCTCTATTCGCATCTATTGAACATAACATACCATTATCAGAAGCCACTTGTAATTCATGAGCAAATGAATGACCCGCTAAGGTTGCATGATTCACCTCCACATTTATCCCAAATTCAGATGCTAAACCATGCTCTTTCAAGAACCCAGCAACGGTTTCAGAATCATAATCATACTGATGTTTCATTGGTTCAGCTGGTTTAGGTTCAATAAAGAACTTACCTTTGAATCCATTCTTTCTGGCATATTCAACGCAGGTATGTAACATGCGAGCAAAATGCTCTTTTTCCCTTTTCATGTCAGTATTTAACAAAGACATATAACCTTCTCTTCCACCCCAAAATACATATCCGTCACCACCTAATTTTATTGTAGCATCAATCGCATTTTTCAATTGAGCTCCTGCATGGGCCACCACCTCAAAATTTGGATTGGTAGAAGCTCCATTCATATACCTTTCATGAGAAAATAAATTAGCTGTTCCCCATAATAATTTGACCCCAGACTCTTGCTGTTTTTTAGCAAATACATCAGAAATAAATTTCATTCTTTCGGAGAAATCCTTTA
>CAZXZK010000116.1:0-3687 GCA_964645295.1 uncultured Cytophagales bacterium
GACATATTAATTGGTTTTTTTCGGTGAGGTTAAGAATTCCCATCATGTTTTTTCGGTCAGTATGGGGGTATTCTCTACAGGCTTTTGGCCTTAATTCATAGATTTGACAATAATTATTTTCTAGCAGGAAGGGGCAAGGGGCAGAGGGGAAAACCCAATCTTTCTCATCATCTAGGATAAGATATTGATTTTTAAATTCATTAGGTTTTAGTTTGAAGATTTTTGAAACTCGTGTAATATCGGTTTCGTTCCAAATTGGAGAAGTGGTTTTACAACAATTTCCGCATTCAAGACAATCTATTTTTTCAAAAACCTCCTCATGAGCTTGGTGGAAAAGGTTGTCGATGTTTTTTGGTTTTTTATTACGAATTCTTTTAAAAATACTCATTTCTTCTTTTCATCAGAAAAAAAACATTTCCTACATCTGGGTTCATAAGTATCTGTTTCGCCTAAGAGGATTTTTTTATCATTATCCACAATACGGAAGGAATGATTGGCAATATCCCCACATTTTACGCAAATAGCATGAACTTTTGTAATGAATTCAGCAATGGCCATAAGACTTGGCATTGGGCCAAAAGGGAGGCCTTTTTTATCCATATCTAGTCCGGCAATAATCACCCTTTTACCCTGATTGGCTAATTGACTGCAGACTTCTATTAAGGCATCATCAAAAAATTGAGCTTCATCGATTCCCACAACATCTGAATCTCCCCCAAATAGCAGAATTTCAGATGCAGAGGATACCGTTGTTGAACGGATTGAGTTTTTATCATGAGACACAATTTCTTGTTCTGAATAGCGCGTATCAGTCAGAGGTTTAAATATTTCTATTTTTTGTTTGGCAAATTTTGCTCTATTCAATCGTCTAATTAATTCTTCTGTTTTTCCAGAGAACATGGATCCACAAATGACCTCAATCCATCCAAATTTTTGCGGACTTTTTAATGGTTCAAAAATAGGTGGTTCATTGAACATCATTATTTTGAACCTAATGATGCAGAAAAATATTCTCTGTTCATTCTGGCAATATTTTCTATAGAAATACCTTTTGGACATTCTGCCTCACAAGCTCCTGTATTTGAACAAGCACCAAAACCTTCTTCGTCCATTTGAGCTACCATCGCTTTGGCTCGAATGGCTCTTTCTGGTTGTCCTTGAGGTAATAAAGACAATTGAGAGATTTTTGCAGAGGTGAATAACATGGCAGAGGCATTTTTACAAGCGGCCACACAAGCACCACAACCAATACAAGCGGCTGCTGAGAATGCTAAATCAGCATTTTCTTTTGGAATAGGCAGCGCATTGGCATCTTGGGCATTACCTGTATTGACAGACACGAAACCTCCTGCAGCAATAATTCGATCGAATGCTGAACGATCAACAACCAAATCTTTTACCACTGGGAAAGCCGAAGCTCTCCACGGTTCTATGGTGATGGTTTGTCCATCTTGAAATGATCTCATATGTAATTGACAGGTAGTTACTCCTTTATTAGGGCCATGTGGCTTACCGTTGATATACATGGAACACATTCCACAAATACCTTCTCTACAGTCATGGTCGAAAGCTACAGGGTCATCACCTTCTTCAATTAACCGATTGTTTAGAACGTCAATCATTTCAAGAAACGACATATCCTCAGATATCCCACTTACCTGATAGGTTTCAAATTTACCTGCAACTTTGGCATTCTTTTGTCTCCAAATTTTTAGAGTAAGATTTAAATTTCCTTCCATGATGATTATTTATATGATCTTTGAGCGATTTTAATATTTTCGTAAACTAAGTTTTCTTTATTTAATTCAAATTTAGACTCTCCTTTATATTCCCAGGCCGAAACATAAGAGAAGTTTTTGTCGTCTCTTAATGCTTCTCCATCTTCTGTTTGGTATTCTTCTCTGAAGTGACCTCCGCAACTTTCATTTCTTTCTAGTGCATCGATACACATTAATTCTCCTAATTCGATAAAATCTGCCACCCTTCCTGCTTTTTCTAATTCAGGATTAAAATTTTCCATTTCACCAGGAATTCGAACATCCGACCAGAACTCTTTTCTTAATTCTTGAATTTCTTTGATAGCTTCCTTTAGACCTTTTTCGTTTCGTGCCATTCCACATTTATCCCACATGATTTTTCCTAATTTCTTGTGGAAATAGTCTACAGACTTTGTGCCTTTAATATTCATTAATTTTTCTAAAGTCTCTTTTACTCTTTCCTCTGAATTTTTAAATTCTTCATGGTCGGTTGGGATTGCCGGCGTACGAATTTCAGAGGATAAATAAGAACCAATGGTATAAGGAATCACAAAATAACCATCTGCCAGGCCTTGCATTAAAGCTGAGGCCCCTAATCTATTGGCACCATGGTCAGAGAAATTCGCTTCTCCGAGTGCAAATAAACCTGGGATGGTGGTCATAAGATTGTAATCTACCCAAAGGCCACCCATGGTATAGTGAACAGCCGGATAAATTCTCATCGGTGTTTCATAGGGATCCTCCCCGGTAATTTGTTTATACATATCAAAAAGGTTGCCGTATTTTTCTTTTACAACCGCTTTTCCTAATGCTTGAATTTCTTCTTTTGAAGAATTATGTAAATTTTTCTTGTGAGCTTCTGCTTCACCATAACGAATGATTGCAGAGGCATAATCTAAATAAACAGCCATTTTAGAAGAACCAACTCCATAACCGGCGTCACAACGCTCTTTTGCAGCACGAGAGGCAATATCTCTTGGAACTAAATTACCAAAAGCAGGATATCTTCTCTCTAAATAATAATCCCTTTCTTCCTCAGGAATATCATTTGGCTTTCGTTTGTCATCTTTTGCCTTTGGAACCCAAATTCGACCATCATTTCTTAAGGATTCGGACATCAAAGTCAATTTAGACTGATGTTCTCCTGATACCGGAATACAAGTTGGGTGAATTTGCGTAAAGCATGGGTTAGCAAAAAATGCTCCTTTTTTGTGTGCTTTCCAAGCGGCTGTTACATTGGATCCCATGGCGTTGGTAGAAAGATAAAACACATTTCCATATCCACCCGAAGCCAATAAAACAGCATGCCCAAAATGTCTTTCTAGTTCACCTGTAATTAAATTTCTTGCAATGATTCCTCTTGCTTTTCCGTCAATCACAACAACTTCTTGCATTTCATGCCGAGCAAACATTTGTATTTTACCGGCACCAATCTGACGCTCAAGCGCTGAATAAGCTCCCAATAATAATTGTTGACCGGTTTGTCCGGCAGCATAGAAAGTTCTTTGAACCTGTACCCCTCCGAAAGAACGGTTAGACAATAAACCACCGTATTCACGCGCAAAAGGTACTCCTTGAGCAACACATTGGTCGATGATATTACCTGAAACCTCTGCCAAACGATGGACGTTCGCCTCTCTTGACCGATAATCTCCTCCTTTTACAGTA
The DNA here is from genome assembly GCA_964645295.1 of uncultured Cytophagales bacterium. GTDB lineage: Bacteria > Bacteroidota > Bacteroidia > Cytophagales > Spirosomataceae > CAZVFE01. The sequence continues at coordinate 3,426 of CAZXZK010000116.1, forward strand.
TCGTAAAACAAACGATAGATAGAATCCCCATCGTTTTGATAGTTTTTGGCGGCATTAATACCCCCTTGGGCAGCAATTGAATGTGCTCTTCTAGGAGAATCTTGGAAACAAAAAACTTTCACTTTATATCCTAGTTCAGCTAAAGTCGCAGCTGCAGAAGCACCAGCTAGGCCCTGCTGTACTCAGGCGCCACAGCCAATGCCGCCACGGTGGCGGGTGCAACACACATCAGCGCGATTACGCTGTTGGACGGCACCAACGG
>CAZXZK010000117.1:0-3551 GCA_964645295.1 uncultured Cytophagales bacterium
CTTGTTTAATGCATATGGAAGGACTTCTTCGTAGAAAAGAATCTTCTGTTCAAGTAAAACATATTGTAGAAATTTTAAACCATGAATAAACACGCTTCTGCTTCTGAGATTTTTAACCGAGATGAAGCTCGTGTGGATTGGCACGATGAAACCCTTTGGTGGGTGCGTACCAAAAGAGATACTATTTCTAAAAAAATAGATGAATGGGAAGCTCTTCGAAACCACGCCTCCTCCATCAAAGATTTTGCCTTGGATAATTTGGCTGATTTGTGGGAAGAATTTGAAAAAAATGCCCAAAAAAATGGTATTCAAGTGCATTGGGCCGAAGATGCCAAACAACATAATGAAATTGTTCACCAAATCATTCTAGAACAGGGCCTTGATAAAATTGTCAAATCTAAATCCATGCTCACCGAAGAATGCCACCTGAATGATTATCTTATGGAAAATGGCATTGAGGTTGTTGATACTGACCTAGGGGAACGTATTGTTCAATTCAGAAAAGAAGCCCCTTCTCATATTGTTTTACCCGCTATTCATCTAAAAAAAGAAGATGTAGGGGAAACTTTCCACCAACATTTGGGCACCCCAAAAGGCAATAAAGATGCCCAATTCTTAACAGAAACCGCTAGAGGACATCTTCGTGAAAAATTTATAAGCTCACGAGTGGCAATCACCGGTGTGAATTTCGCCATTGCCGAAACAGGTGAATTTGTGGTTTGTACCAATGAAGGAAATGCCGATATGGGAGCCCATTTATCCGATGTTCATATCGCTTGCATGGGCTTGGAAAAGATCATCCCAACCCGAAAAGACCTAGGCGTTTTCCTACGATTATTGGCTAGGTCAGCAACAGGGCAAAATATTACGACCTATTCTTCGCATTTTAAAAAACCTCGGAAAGGACAAAAAATGCATTTGGTTATTTTAGATAATGGTCGGACCCGACAATTATCCAAACCAGAATTCAAGAATTCTTTGAAATGTATTCGTTGTGCGGCCTGCTTTAATACTTGTCCTGTTTATAGAAGATCCGGTGGACATTCTTATCATCAGCCTGTGGCTGGCCCGATTGGTTCCATCCTGGCTCCAAATTTCGATATGAAAGAAAATGCGGACTTACCCTTTGCCTCAACACTTTGCGGATCTTGTAGCAATGTCTGTCCCGTAAAAATAAATATCCATGATCAATTATGGTTATGGCGACAAGAAATAGTGAAAAAAGGCTATGGCGGAATGGGAAAGACCATCGCCATGCAAGGAATGAAATGGGTTCTCTCTAATCCTTCTATGTATGATTTAGCAGGAAGAATAGGAAGAATGGTTCTCCGTTCTGCACCCAATATTGGTAGCAAATCCTTTAATGTTTGGGCTTGGCAACGAGATTTACCCCAAGCACCCAAGGAGAGTTTTCAAGAATGGGTCAGAGGAGGGAAGAGAGAAGAAGAGTGAAGAGCGGCGGCTGCACTGGGATGAAGGAAGATTTCCCATTTTGCCTTAGCCCCATTGCGCCCTTTGTGTTAAACCTTAGCGCCCTTTGCGTTAAAACTTAGTTCAATAAAAAAACTATTTAATTATAAATAAATTTTGATGAACAAAATTTTAGAAAAAATTAAATCCTTGCCAAAAATAGGCTTGAAGCATCCTGGAGATTTTCTTGGGGGAGTGGTTTATCCTGACCCGATAAAGGAATTTATCCATAATGTTGAATTGGCAGGAGCAATCGTATTAGAAGGAAAAGATTGGGAGAAAAAGGTTAAAGAATATTTTCCTGAGAAAGAATTAAAACGTTTAGAGAATATCATCCAAGAGGGTAGAAGCTTGGAAGATTTAGATTTATTAGGAATTGATGCCCAATTAGGTGTTGCAGAAAATGGGGCTGTTTATTTAAATGAAGATTCCCTGGCCCATCGAGTGAGTCCTTTTATTTGTCAGCATTTAATCATTTTCCTTTCAAAAAATACCATCCTTCATAATATGCACCAGGCCTACGAGAACATTCAAGAAGACTCAGGATTTTCCCTGTTTTTAGCCGGCCCATCCAAAACAGCCGATATCGAACAATCCTTGGTCATTGGGGCCCATGGCTCAAGATCTACTTTGTTAGTTATTAGAGAAGAGTGAATAGTGAAGAGGGAAGAGGGAAAAACGAGAATTAATAATTATTAATTCACACATCTAACCAGGCGCAAACCAACATAATTTATTCTTAATTCTTAATTCACCTATCTAACCAGGCACAAACCAATACTCTTAATTATTAATTCGCATAATTCACTATTCCCTCTTCACTATTCACTTTATTCTATTTACCTTTGCACAATCATGAGTTTAATAAAATCTATTTCAGGAATTAGAGGAACCATCGGTGGAAAGCCAGGCGATGGCTTGACTCCAGTGGATATTGTGACATTCGCCTCGGCATACGGAACTTGGTTGAAAAGTCAGAATAATCCTTCCAATACCATCATTGTTGGTAGAGATGCCCGAACCTCTGGGCCAATGGTTTCTTCTTTAGTGGTAAATACCCTAATTTCATTAGGATGGGATATAATGGATATAGGTTTATCCACTACCCCAACGGTAGAATTAGCAGTGGCTTGGGAAAAAGCCGCTGGCGGTATTATTTTTACCGCTTCCCATAATCCAGCCCAATGGAATGCCCTTAAATTATTGAATTCTAAAGGTGAATTTATCTCTGATTTAGATGGAAAGGCCTTATTGACACTTGCCGACAAGAATGAATTTGAATTTGTCCCTTATGATAAAATGGGAAAAATTGAGCTTAGGGAGGATTATTTTCAAAAACATATCGACCATGTCTTAGATTTAGAATTAGTCGATGTGGAAGCCATTCGTTCAGCGAATTTTAAGGTCATCGTAGATGCAGTTAATTCTTCTGGCGGAGTTGTTATGCCTCGTTTATTGAAATCCTTAGGCGTGGCAGAAGTTTCAGTATTATTTGGTGAGCCTACAGGTTATTTTGCCCATAATCCTGAACCTCTACCAGAAAATTTAACCACCATAATTTCTATGATTCAAAAGCACAATTTTGATTTAGGCGTAGTGGTTGATCCGGACGTAGATAGACTTTGTTTTATTTCTGAAGACGGAACTCCTTTTGGAGAAGAATATACCTTAGTAGCAGTAGCAGATTATATCTTAGAAAACAAAAAAGGAAATACGGTTTCTAATTTGTCCTCTACGAGAGCTTTGAGAGATGTGACAGAAAAACACGGGGGTGAATATTTCGCTGCAGCTGTTGGAGAGGTGAATGTAGTGAGCCAAATGAAGGAAAAAAAGGCAATTATTGGTGGGGAAGGAAATGGTGGTGTGATTTATCCTGATTCTCATTATGGTAGAGATGCTTTAGTTGGAGTGGGTTTATTTTTAACCGCTCTGGCAAAAAAGAAAATGAAATGTTCGGAATATCGAATGAGTTTTCCTAATTATATTATTTCGAAAAATAAAATTGAATTAAGGCCTTCAATCGATATTGATGGACTTTTAACGGCCGTTGCCCAGGAGTATTCTCATGAAAAGGTAAATAC
>CAZXZK010000118.1:0-3345 GCA_964645295.1 uncultured Cytophagales bacterium
TAATAATAATCCTTTCCGATTTCTCACCCATTCGGATTAGGTACATTCCCGCTAAATAAATTCCAATCTTTTCAATTTTATTGGCCTTCACAAAACCTGATTGTATCATCCTTCCAGAAATATCATAAATCTCAAACGCAGCACCCTCCCTTGAAAGAATATTAAATTCCCCATTATTTGGATTTGGCCAAACCAAAAATGAATCGGTTGGAATATCCGGACCCGCAGCCTGATTTTGATAAAGTAGGATTCCTCCATTGATACTCGATACACCAAAATCCATGATGCCATCCTCATTCCAGTCAGCAGAAAATAATTTAGCCCCTAAACCAATCAAATCATTCTCAAGTTTTGTCCAACTAATCAAATTATCTTCTATTCCATACTTCCCTAAATAAATATTTCCATCAAAATCATTTCCTAGAAAACGCTCCTCTCCTTTTCCCTCAAAATCTCCATGAATAATCGTTTGTATCCCCGAAATAGAATTTTGTCCCCAATTCTCCTTTACTAAATTAAAAGATTTCCCATCAAATTCATATTCATCAAAATCCCCAGAAAAATGTCTAACAAATAAATTTGGTTTTCCATTTCCATCCCAATCATTCATCGACAAAGGCTCATTCGGAAGGATAAAACTTACATCAGGATTCAAGGTATTTTCTGAATTCTTACCTAAAACCCGCACTCCTATATTATCCACTAAACTATAAAAGAAGAATAATTGATCATAGACAGCTAACACTTGTCCGTTTCTTACCAATAATTTACCCAGCGGACTCACCAAGGGTTTTTCTTCAAAAACCGGATTTTGATTAGAACCCGAATTTTTCAAAAGATAAAGCCAAGATTCATAATCTGTCGATACTAAATCTTTTTTTCCATCTGAATCATAATCAAAATAAGCAGTGGAATTATTCTTGCCATAATCTACCATTTCATTCTGTAAGAAATTATTCTCCTCTAGCGTCCATCCCCTAGGGCCCGGTCTATACCGAAAAACTGTTTTAGCATGATCGATGGGCAATTCTGCCCGGGAATCATTCGAACTAATGATTAAATCCCCATTGAAAGGAAAGGCCAATGGCAAATAAAATTGATTTTCACCTTTATCTGGAAACTGATAATCTACTTTCGTATATTCATCATTCTCATCCAAAGATATCCGAGTGAGATAATCGCAACTCACCGAACCTAAGTATAAATCCGGCTTTCCATTTTCAAAGGATGGAATAATATGGATGGTATTCCCTGAATGTAAAACAAATTTTGGCCTTTGAAACTGAAATGGAAATTGTAAATTACAATCGGTAGAGGTGACGATATTTCCACAATCAAAATAAGCTAAATTTCCAAAGCAATTGGATACTTTTTCAAAATCTAAATCCGCTTTACCTGTTCTTTCCATAGAATAATTTTGATGAAGCTCTAGGGTATGTCCGGATAAATTGAATAAAATAAAATCCAAATCTCCATCTCCATCGATATCATCAATCGCAGGAACATCAGCATTATTTCCAAAAATATTAATTAAGCCTGAAAAACCCTTTGATTTTAAGCTTGAACTGATCAATTTGAAATTCCAAACCTCCCCATTTAATTGCCCTTGATATACCTCAAAACCAGCACTTGTTCCACAAAACAAATCTTCAATCCCATCCTGATTATAATCTGCCACCTTGATAGAAAACTGAATTTTAGGAAAAACCCCAATGTATTCCGGTGCATAATGTAAGCTGCCATTCAAAGAAATAAAAGGAATAATTCTTCGATCATTAGGAGAAAAAAGAATTAAATCTTTTTCCCCATCTCTATTTAAATCAATTGAATTAAACTGGGCCCCATTAATCCCTCCTAGAAATGGAAATTTCACTTCTTTCCCTGCTAATATTGTGGGAAAATTGGTAATTTGCGTAAATTTGGTTTGAGCCTGAAGGAAGAATCCTCCCCCAAATAAGAAAAGGCTAATACAGACCAAATACCAAATTTTATTTTTCATTTAAGTAAAAATATAATGAAGTCCGCAAATTCGAAACTATTGGAAATCTTTTTATCAAGTACGGGCATATCCACTGATACTAGAACTATTCAAAAAGGAAATATGTTTTTTGCTTTAAAAGGACCGAATTTCAATGCCAATCAATTGGCCAAAGATGCCTTAGACAAAGGAGCAATTTACGCAATTATTGATGATTCTGATTACAAAATAGACGAAAGAACGATTTTGGTGGAGGATGGTTTAAAAACCTTACAGAATTTAGCTCATTCCTATAGAAAAACCTTGAATATTCCCTTCATTGGCCTTACGGGTTCAAACGGAAAAACAACCACCAAAGAATTAATTCATCAAGTTTTATCAAAAAAATACCATACTGCAGCCACAAAAGGTAATTTAAATAACCATATCGGTGTTCCACTTACCATCCTTTCCATAAAAGAGAATATTGAAATTGCCATCATTGAGATGGGAGCGAATAAAAAAGGAGATATCAAAGAATTGGTGGAAATCGCTGAACCAACGCATGGTTTAATTACCAATATAGGAAAGGCCCATTTGGAGGGTTTTGGTGGATTGGCCGGGGTAAGAATTGGAAAGGGCGAAATGTATGATTTCCTGAAAAATTCAAAAGGAAAGGTTTTTGTTCCAAAAGAAGATCTTGTTTTACAAGAAATGATTCTGGAAAGAAAAATAGTGAATTTTGTATTTACTAATTCAGTTTATGAAACGAATTTAGTGAAAGATATTCCTTTTATTGAATTGGAAGATTCAAAAGGAAAAGCCTATTCTTGTCAAATTCCTGGGGAATATAATTATAAAAATATGGAAATGGCTATCGCAATTGGCGCTGAATTTGGCATTCCTGAAAAGGACTGCCTGGAAGCGGTAGCAGAATATAAGCCAGATAATCATCGTTCCCAATTCATGCAAATTGGTAGCAATAGGGTATTCATGGATTCTTATAATGCCAACCCAAGTTCCATGAAATTAACTCTTGAAAGCTTCCATAAATTAGAAGGAGAAAATAAAATGGTGCTATTAGGTGGCATGAATGAATTAGGAGAGGATGAAGTAAAAGAACACGAAGCAATCGGAGAATTACTCAGGAAAATGAATTTTAAAACGATCTTATTGGTAGGAGAAAAATTCGCTCCTGCACTTAAATTTTTACCAAATGCGTATTTTTTCCCAGAAAAATTCGGATTACATCCCTGGCTACAAGACAAAAAACCTCAAAATTCCACTATCCTAATCAAAGGCTCTCGTGGCGTAAAATTAGAAACGGTTTTAACTTTTTTGAGTGATGAACTATGAGCTATGAGCTATGAGCTATGAGCCGCAGTGGA
>CAZXZK010000119.1:0-3287 GCA_964645295.1 uncultured Cytophagales bacterium
ACTTCGCCTGAATAATTGGCAATTGATCGAATTTCTTGAAAAGGACATTTTCTGCAGTGTCTTCATTGCCTCCTAACCATTGTTTGATGACGGAGTAGTAAATGTTTTGAAAATTAAATTCTTTATTAAGTGCAAAGGTCCAATCTGCATCTGGAGGAATTACAGGATTTGAACCTAAAATTGTAGAATCAACTTTATTTCCAAAAAAGAACATTGGAGCTACATCGCCATGATCAGTTCCATAAGAATCAGATGAGATAACTGTTCTTCCAAACTCAGAATAGGTCATAACTAACACTCTATTTGAATCTCCAGTTTCATCAAGATTTTGAAATAGTTTTTCAATAGACTCATTTAATTGTCTTAGCAAATTAGCATGCATTCCTTGGGTGGTATCATTTGGATCAACTTGTTCCGAATGGGTATCAAACCCTGAAAGTGAAACCTGATAAATTCTTGTATTTAAGCCTCCAGTTATTAGTTTAGTTACACTCTCCATTTGGTTAGAGAGATTTGAAGGATTAAATGAATATTTAATTTTCCCTTTTTCGTAATATTCTTTTAAAACCTCACCGTAAGAATTAGAATGATTAATGACAAGTTGAAGGTATTTTAGTTTGTTTCCTTCAGGTGTATCAGGATATTCTTTTTGAATATCTTTGAAAATTCTATAAAAATCTTGTGGTGAAATTGTTACAGAATTAGTTACAGATTTATTACCTGTAAATAGAAACGAAGAATTATATCCAAATTCAACAGCTAAGGGATGCGGAAAATTAAAATTGGGATAATCAAAAGGATATTCTGGGTGTAAATCTTCTAAATATCTTCCAATCCATCCTGTATTTATTGTATTAATGTTATAACCCTCATTTCCATTTTCATTATTAGAGAATGATGAAGATTCCCAAACATCCATTGAATGAAAATGTGAATAATTAGGATTATTGTAACCAACATTTTGAATAACTTTAAACCTGCCCTCAGCATATAATTTTTTGAAGGTATTAAGTTCAGGATGAAGTCCAAGATTTGATCCACCAAGGTCAATTATACTATTTTCTGGTAAAATAACAGATTTTCTAACCTTTTTAAGGTTTGAATATTCATCAAAAGGTATTATAGTATTTAATCCATCATTTCCTCCATCCAATTTTATTAAAATTAAAATTCTCCCTCTTGATAAAGTGTTACTTAATGAGCTTAAATTTGAGATATACTTACCATATACATGGTTTGAAAATAGAAAAGGAGAAGCAGCAAGATGGCTAAGGCTATGTAAAAAGGATCTTCTTTTCATTTTAATAAGTATGCATTTCTTCGAGTTGAAATATCTTTAAAATAACACTTCTGATTCTATTTTTTAAAGTATCGTATTCATACTTATTCCGGGTCCTTTCAAAATCCTCAATTAGATTAGTCCAATAAGATTCACTTTTACCATCTAGAATAGATTCTTTTAAAATTTCATATGTCTCCTTACTAATAGCAGAATTTAAAAACCGTTTTGATAACCCTTCTATAAATGGAGTTATATATTTAAAATTTTCTATTGAAGAAATATAATCGTATAAATCACATTGAATTACATCTGTTCCATTACCACCTCCAGACAACCCCTGTAAATACACATGAAATTGTCCCACTAAAAAATCAATTTCACCTCTTTTTTTCATGGTATGTGTATTAATCCAAAACATATCATAGATAGGTTTTTGGTAATAAGGCTTCCATCCTGATACACTAGGAGGAAAAGTAAAATTCAATCCACTTTGTTCTAAATAACCATTTAACTGATAATAAATAAAGTAGTCTTTGGATAAAGGATTTGCTAAAGCATAATGAATTTGAAAACCTCCACCTCCAGGCTCATAAGCCGTAGGATTTTGAACATATTTTAAATGGAGCTCTTTAAATATGGATAAATAAAATTCAAGTGGAGATTTTATAATTGAATTATAATTAATGGGATCAAAAAAATGATCACTTTTTAATAAAACTTTAATAGTTTCAGCAACATTAAAATTTGAATTTTTAAAAACTTCAGATAGAGGTATAATTATTTTTTCTTCAATATCTTGATCAACAATTGGATTCACAAAAAACTGGTATATTCTTCTAGCTATATATTTAGAGGTGTCTTTGTTTTCAAAAATTATTGTAAGTAGGTCATCTAATTCTTCCTTTCCATCGTCGCCTTCCCTTCCCCGAATAACTTTATTATCAAAATAAGAGGATAATTGTTTATCAGAAGCATCGTGATTTTGTGAATCAAACCAAGAAAAAAGGGGTCCATCTGCAAAATATCCATCAAATTGTTCTTCTTGAGTTAAACCTTGTCTTTCAAAAAATAACCAACTATCTGATCCACAATGCCATCCAGTAAGTAATTTTGAAATTTCTTTTACATCACTTTCAGAAAACTTAGCTCCACCTTCCTTTCCTACGGTATATAGTTCTAATAATTCTCGAGCATAATTTTCATCAGGATTTTCTTTTTTACTAAGCGTTAGATTTAAATACCTTAACATGCCAAAATCAGTTGTAACCTTAAAGATTAAATCTTTATAGTTTCCATAAGAATATTCAAATAGCTTCATATAATATTCATATAGCCATTTTGCACCACCAACTGCACCATCGTGAACTGGTATTAATTGATATAAAAAGAAACAAATTCTCCAATGAATAGAGGTGCTTTGAGTTGCAAATTGCTTTAATAACCAAGCACGCACACTAAAGGTCGCTTTTCCAGGCTGTAGAGTAATATTTATATTAATATAAGGATCTCCGTTATTTACCCATTTACTATATCTTTTTGGAACTCCTTTATCAATTTGATATTCTATTATCTCTTCTTTCGAACCTGAATTTATATAAAAGAAATCATAAGTTGGCTCAGACGGCAATTTCTCTTTTTTAAAAATCTGATCAATAGCTTGATCAAGATTAAGACCTTCAAGTTTTAATAAATCTTTATTTGATCTTCCAAGAAGTGCCCTGTTTAATAAATGTTTCTTTTGAGAATAACCAAACTCTCCCTGGTAAGGTTCTAAACTATAAGAAGATATTTTTTTTCTTGAACTAGTCTTATTTTTTAAAAGCCAGTCTATATCAATATTTTGTTCATAGAATAGTTTTTCAAGGTCTAAAGACTCTTCAATATTTTTATTTAGTTCAAAATTTTTCAAACTTTATATAATTTCAATTTATCAAAAAAGTGTAAACCAATGTAAACGAACTACTTTTCCCATCAGAAGTTTTCACTCTCCAGTAATAGGTAGTTC
>CAZXZK010000120.1:0-3178 GCA_964645295.1 uncultured Cytophagales bacterium
GCTGAGGCTTATTGGAGACAAGGAAACAATGCTGCAGCTGCGGATGATATTAACAAAATTCGTACCAGAGCGGCATGGCCAGGTAAAGAGGCGGAAATGCAAATTACTGCTGCTGATGTTTCTGAAGATTTCATTTTAGATGAAAGAGCAAGAGAATTAGTGGGTGAGGGGCAACGCTGGTTTGATTTAGCTCGTTTTGGAAATTTAGTTTCACGTGTTAAAAAATATAACATGGATGCGGCTGTTAATATCAAGGAACATCATAAACTTCGTCCGATTCCTCTTCAACAAATTGATAGAACGGATGGTGGTTATTCTCAGAATCCAGGTTATACTCAATAATTTTAAATAATAAAAGGTTTAATAAAGATCGAGGAATTTTTCCTCGATCTTTTTTTTTATTTTTCAGTAGAATAAATACCTTTTATACTTTATATTTAAAATATTTATTTACCTAACCATATTTTCATGAAAAATCAATTTACAAAATTTGTTTTGTTTGTTTTACTAGGATTAGGCCATTTTGCTTATTCTCAGGTAAAAGTGACCGGAAAAGTAATGGACGGAAGTCTAAATGCTCCTCTTCCCGGTGTGAATGTTATTCAACGAGGTACTTCTAATGGTGTTTCTACAGATGCTGAAGGAAATTATTCTATTGAAGTTCCTGCTGGTTCCACGATTCGGTTTTCCTTTGTAGGATTTGAATCGCAAGAAGTATTAGCCAATGGATCCAAATTAGATGTAACTTTAATGCCATCTGTTGCATTTCTAGATGAAATTGTTGTGACAGGTTATGGAACTCAATCTAGAAAGGAGGTTACAGGATCTATTGCATCAGTTGGCTCACAAGAAATTGAAAAAATTGCCACGTCCAATTCAATTGATGCTGTTAAAGGGATGATTTCTGGAGTGGATATCAATACAGCTGGTGGTAGGCCTGGCCAGGCCCCAGTCATCCGTGTAAGGGGTAGAAGATCTATTTCAGCTTCCAATGATCCTTTGTATGTAATTGACGGAATCCCGCAAACCTCGGGAGGTTCTGCAATTTTTGATATAAACCCACAAGATATTAAGTCGATGGAGGTGTTAAAAGATGCTGCTGCAACAGCTGTTTATGGTTCAAGAGGAGCTAATGGGGTAATATTAATTACAACTAAAAGAGGTTTTGTAGGTAGAACGAAAGTAAATTATTCTGGTTATTATGGTGTTACTAGTGCAACCAATATTCCAACCATGATGAATGGTGAGCAGTGGGTTGCTTTGCGAAGAGAAGCCTTTAGACAAAATTCTTCTGGGCAATTTGATTATCAGGGCACAATACCGGATGACAATACAGTATTCAATGGTGATGCTGTTTTATTAAGTGGTATAAGTGAAAATAGAAATACCAATTGGATAGATATGATTATTAAACAAGGGTATCAACAATCCCATCAATTATCTGCCTCAGGAGGATCACAAGAAACTCAATTTAATGTTTCATTGAATTATTTTAAGGAGGATGGTATTATCCAAGGAATGGATTTAGAAAGAGTGACTGGGAGAGTTAATTTGGACTCTCGGATAAATAATACCTTTAAATTTGGGGTATCTTTCTTGTTTTCACATTCGATTAATAATTGGGGTTCTTCTGCAGTATTAGGTGAAGCTATCAGCAATGTACCTTTGGGTATTCCATATAATGAAGATGGTTCTATACGCTTTCTTCCCTCTAATGATGGTATTCGTACTAACCCCTTATCTGAGATCGTGCCAGGTGCTTTTGTAGATGAAATTGCAAATTCAAGAATTTTTTCTCCAGTTTATTTACAAGTCAACCTGATGGATGGTCTTGAGTTTACCTCCACATTTGGTCCGGATATCCGCTTTGGTAGACGAGGTAATTTTAGAGGTTCTCAAACCAACGATCGAAGAGGTGGGCCCGCTTCTGCTGCAATCTCAACAGGTAGGGAAATTGGTTATACTTTGGAAAATCTATTAACCTATAATAAAGAAAAAGTAGGTCCTGGAAATTTAAAGGTAACTTTATTACAATCCATTCAAAATTCAATCGATGAAGGATCTTTGATTAATGTTTCAAATTTGCCATATGAAAGCCAATTATTTTATAATGTAGGAACTGCGGAGGTAAAAGGAAATTTAGGCTCAGATTATTTTAAATGGAGTTTGGCTTCCTTTATGGGACGGATTAATTATGATATTAAAGGAAAATATTTGTTTCAAGCTTCCTATAGAGCCGATGGATCATCTCGTTTAGCTCCTGGTAATCAATGGGCCTATTTCCCTGGTTTATCAGCAGCATGGAATGTCATGGATGATATTAATCCGAATCATAAGACGATCGATGCACTTAAATTAAGAGCTTCTTATGGTGAGGTTGGTAATACTGCCATTGCACCTTATCAAACCAAGGGTCGTTTAGCAAGAACAACCTATGCGTGGAATGAAGTAGCTGCATTTGGATATCGACTTTCTGAAATTCCGAATCCGGATTTAGGTTGGGAAATTTCAAAAACCTTAAATTTTGGATTAGATTATAGCTTATATAAGGAGCGAATTTCAGGTTCATTAGAATATTATTTAACCAATACCTCAGATTTATTATTGGCCAGAGCACTTCCATATACCTCCGGTTATACCTCTGTTTTCCAAAATATTGGTGCTACCAGAACACAAGGGGTAGAATTTGAAATTACAGGTGACCTTATTCAAAAAGACAATTTTAATTGGAATGTGAATTTTAATATTACCCATTTTAAAGAAGAGATTGTAGAATTAGCATTGAGAGATGAAAATGGAGTTCCTAAGGATGACCCAGGAAATGGTTGGTTTATTGGTCAGCCTATTCGTGTTTTCTTTGACTATACCAAAGCTGGTATTTGGCAATTAGATGAAGTAGCACAAGCCGCTGCTGTTCAAAAAACAGTTCCTGGACAAATTAAATTAGCCGATCTTGATGGAGATGGAGTAATAAGCCCTGCGGATCGATCTGTTTTAGGTTCTGATATTCCAGATTTTTTCGGAGGAATTAATAATACCTTTACTCTTGGTAATTTTGACTTAAGCTTATTTTTCTACTTTAGGGTAGGACATATGATTCGGGCAAATTTTGCAAATACCCTACAAGCAAGATATAATAATTTATTGGTTGATTACTGGACACCAGACAATCCAACGA
>CAZXZK010000121.1:0-3060 GCA_964645295.1 uncultured Cytophagales bacterium
CAAGGTTCTCATTTGGAAGTTCAATCCACTCGCCTTGAAATTATCAAATGGGATCGTCCAGATATTCTCTGATGAACCTTCATTACTCACTTTGAAATTATCTAATGAATTCGCTGCTAAAGACCAACCATTAGAAGAATTGATAACTTGATTAGCCGCATCATAAGCACCTTGCCAGTCTGCTGTTCCAGAATAGACCTTTGCGTTGATCTTTAATTTAGCCAATAACATTAAAGCAGCATCTTTGGTCATACGAGAATACGCTTTTCCTGAATTTAAATTAGGAATCGACTCTTCTAACTCCTTTTTTATAAAGGCATAAACCTCTGCTCTTGGCTTAGTACCACCATTGGCTGATGCAGCATCTACCACAATTGGAACATTTCCAAAAGCATCAATGGCCATAAAATAATAGAAAGCACGAACACATCTCAATTCAGAGGAAGCTGCTGGGTTAGAGGCTACCACCGGAATTAATTGGTTGATTTGGGAGATATTTCCAAAGATAAAACCCCAACATCCGTTGATTGGACCGTGTTGTGGCCCCCAGGTATGGTTCGCATAATGTAACCAATCACCCCCGTCATACCAGTCACCACCACGAGTTGGTACGATAACTTCATCTGTGGTAGTTTCACTAGGATTGAACCAATCCCAAGTAATTCCTCTTAGTCCACCATAAGCAGGACCAAGGGCTGCAGCAATCTGTGCATCTGTTTGCAAAAACTGATCAGCAGGAATCCTATCGTAAACAGGCTCTGTTAAATCAGTACAAGCCTGAAGAGCCAAAATTCCAACGATACTTATTGAAAATATTTTTAAATAATTTTTCATACTTTATGATAATTTTTAAAAGATTAGAATGATAAATTAACGCCAAAAGAGATTGCACGAGTCTTGTAATAGGTCTCTCTTACATCAATACCTGGGGCAGAATTTCCAATATTTAGGCCCTGAGAAACCTCTGGATCAACACCCGTATACTTCGTAATTAAAAACAAATTATTTCCTGCAACAAAAACCCGAGCATTTCTAAATGCTTTGCTATTTAATGGAATATTATAGCCTAAAGTAGCATTTCCTAATCTTAAGAAATCCCCTGATTCTACATAATAATCCATAGAGATCGTAGTAGGGTCATTCACTTCAGAGGTAAGGGCAGATCGCAAAGCACCTGATTCTGGTAAACGACCATCTTGTCTACCTAATAATAAATTATTGGTATTCATGATTTTTGCTCCTAAGTTCGCATTCAACATAAATTGTAAATCAAAGTTTTTATAAGAAATATTGGTGGTTAAAGATCCTACAAATAATGGGTTAGGATTACCTAAATAGGTTCTATCACCAGCCGTTGGATCTACCGTTCCATCACCATTTAAATCTTTGAATACATATTTTCCTCCTTCAATTCTATCTACTTTAGCACCATAGAATTCCC
The DNA here is from genome assembly GCA_964645295.1 of uncultured Cytophagales bacterium. Taxonomy (GTDB): domain Bacteria; phylum Bacteroidota; class Bacteroidia; order Cytophagales; family Spirosomataceae; genus CAZVFE01. The sequence goes on from CAZXZK010000121.1 coordinate 1,442, forward strand.
CAATAGAATAACCCGCTTGTAAAACTGAGAAGTTTACATTCGAGGTACCACGGATGAATGATCCTAAAGAGGTTGATAAGAATACCTGATCAGGTATTCTTATCAACCTCTTTAGGATCATTCATCCGTGGTACCTCGAATGTAAACTTCTCAGTTTTACAAGCGGGTTATTCTATTGGGGAATTCTATGGTGCTAAAGTAGATAGAATTGAAGGAGGAAAATATGTATTCAAAGATTTAAATGGTGATGGAACGGTAGATCCAACGGCTGGTGATAGAACCTATTTAGGTAATCCTAACCCATTATTTGTAGGATCTTTAACCACCAATATTTCTTATAAAAACTTTGATTTACAATTTATGTTGAATGCGAACTTAGGAGCAAAAATCATGAATACCAATAATTTATTATTAGGTAGACAAGATGGTCGTTTACCAGAATCAGGTGCTTTGCGATCTGCCCTTACCTCTGAAGTGAATGACCCTACTACGATCTCTATGGATTATTATGTAGAATCAGGGGATTTCTTAAGATTAGGAAATGCTACTTTAGGCTATAATATTCCATTAAATAGCAAAGCATTTAGAAATGCTCGGGTTTTTGTTGCAGGAAATAATTTGTTTTTAATTACGAAGTATACGGGTGTTGATCCAGAGGTTTCTCAGGGCCTAAATATTGGAAATTCTGCCCCAGGTATTGATGTAAGAGAGACCTATTACAAGACTCGTGCAATCTCTTTTGGCGTTAATTTATCATTCTAATCTTTTAAAAATTATCATAAAGTATGAAAAATTATTTAAAAATATTTTCAATAAGTATCGTTGGAATTTTGGCTCTTCAGGCTTGTACTGATTTAACAGAGCCTGTTTACGATAGGATTCCTGCTGATCAGTTTTTGCAAACAGATGCACAGATTGCTGCAGCCCTTGGTCCTGCTTATGGTGGACTAAGAGGAATTACTTGGGATTGGTTCAATCCTAGTGAAACTACCACAGATGAAGTTATCGTACCAACTCGTGGTGGTGACTGGTATGACGGGGGTGATTGGTTACATTATGCGAACCATACCTGGGGGCCACAACACGGTCCAATCAACGGATGTTGGGGTTTTATCTTTGGAAATATCTCCCAAATCAACCAATTAATTCCGGTGGTAGCCTCTAACCCAGCAGCTTCCTCTGAATTGAGATGTGTTCGTGCTTTCTATTATTTTATGGCCATTGATGCTTTTGGAAATGTTCCAATTGTGGTAGATGCTGCATCAGCCAATGGTGGTACTAAGCCAAGAGCAGAGGTTTATGCCTTTATAAAAAAGGAGTTAGAAGAGTCGATTCCTAATTTAAATTCAGGAAAAGCGTATTCTCGTATGACCAAAGATGCTGCTTTAATGTTATTGGCTAAATTAAAGATCAACGCAAAGGTCTATTCTGGAACAGCAGACTGGCAAGGTGCTTATGATGCGGCTAATCAAGTTATCAATTCTTCTAATGGTTGGTCTTTAGCAGCGAATTCATTAGATAATTTCAAAGTGAGTAATGAAGGTTCATCAGAGAATATCTGGACGATCCCATTTGATAATTTCAAGGCGAGTGGATTGAACTTCCAAATGAGAACCTTG
>CAZXZK010000122.1:0-2929 GCA_964645295.1 uncultured Cytophagales bacterium
AAATCCAAAACTTACAAACATGGAAAGGAAAAGGAAACCTGCTGTCGGCGCAGCAAATGCCCAGAAATACCAGTTAAATCCCTGAAAGAAAAAATAGGCTATGGCAGCAACTGGAACAGATAGAAAAGGTAAAAGAAAAGAAAGGAGCAGATAACCAGATGCTGACCTACCATGTCTCCAAGAAAGAAATGAAATTAGAATTGAACTCAGCAATAGAACAACAAAAGGGATAAATATTTCGCGGATTTTGAAGATCCCATTTCCTTGTCGATCTGGAGGATAAGAAATAAGGTCAATATTTTCAGAATTTGGCCAGCCAAATGAATAAAATAAATTAGTAATCACTGAGAAAAAATAGAAAATAATCCCAAAAATAAATAAGTAATTTAATTTTGGATAATCTATATGAATACGAAGAGATCTCTGAAAAAATATAGTTAAAAATAAAAATAAACCTCCAATAAATATTGGAACGCCTTTCTCATTGGCAAAAAGACTATTTAACCCAATAGTTTTTGAAATCATACCAAAAAAGATAAAAGCACAAATTTGAAAGAGCGATAGTGACACCCAAATATAATTTCCCTTAGCGACAAAAAACATGAATAAGAAATAGAGTCCCAGCATAAATGCTGGTGTGAAAAAAGCGAATGGGCCAACTAAACTAATTAATGCACTCGTTCTAAGTTCTTGCCAGGAACCAATCATTATTCTGTCAAGACCATTTTCTAGGCCCATATGGCGATCAAAGGGCCGGCTCCGAAAGAAATCATACACTATAGCAGTCTCGCCAGAAGGAACCCTTATCTTAATGTGATCAAAAAAATTATTGTCTCCAATCGATGAATCAACACTCCATTTCCAAAATTTGGTTTCCAAGATTTCAGCTGAGTTTACTACTATGACCTTCTTTTCTCTATTTTCATTGTGGTAAAGACCAATATCTTCAGTGACTAAATTATTTTGAAGTACTATTTTGACCCAGTAACCATCATAAATTGATTGAGCATTGATAATTTTAGGCCTCCAATTAGCTTTTTCCAATTCATCAATCTTAGTGTTTTCATTAAATCCTTCAAGAAATTGTAAGTAGCTAGAAGGTATAGTATGTAGAGATTCTTGATTCAGAATAAAGACATCATTTGCATGGATTTTAATCGAAAAAATCAAGGCTATATTTAGAATTATAAATATTCTAAATTTTGTAGATTTTAGTGAATATATGTTTGATTTGGAATTCACTAATTGAAGAAAACTGATTACAATCATTTCTTTTCTAAACAGAGAAACCGAACAGAGTCAGGTCGTCTCGTCTTTTATGATGAGACTGATAACTGGCTAGATCTGCCATGATTCCTTCAATAGCCTCAGCCACCGTACTGGAAGACTGGATTTGACGCAAAAGGCGCTTCTTTCCATACATTAGATTCTTTGCGCCACCGACTTGATCGGTGATTCCATCCGAGAACAGATAAAAGCTCGAATGTTCATTGAGCTTGGTTTCAATCACCTTGAATGGGATTGGGTGTTCCTTGGAATCATAACCTAAACTGACCTTGTCTCCTTTCATCTCTCTCACCTCCTCCCCCACTTTCTGATAGAGATTTGATTTGGCTCCTGCAAAGCGTAAGATTCTCTCCTTCTTCGAAAAACAACAAACTCCACAATCCAGCCCAAAATTTGTGCTATCTCCAGCACTTAACTTGAAGGTTTGGCTCAATAACTCGTCAAGTTGATCTAAAATTCGATCTGGCTGACTGAGATCATGCAGCGAAGCGATACGATCCAAGATTGTACTGGAGATTAGTGTCATAAAAGCTCCAGGGATTCCGTGTCCTGTACAGTCTGCCACAACCAGTGCTGTCCAGTCTTCCTGCTGTTGGGCCCAATAGAAATCCCCACCTACGATGTCCCTGGGTTCCCAAATGTAGACCAGTTCGCTGAAGCCGTAGTGACTTGGTTCAATGCTAGGGAGAATGGCTGACTGGATCGCGCTGGCGGATTGTATACTGTCTGTAATTAAGTTGTTGGCCTTTTGAAGATCAAGAGTCCTTTCTCTAACTTTATTATCAAGTTCTGTATTCGAGGACTGTAGATTATTCATTGCATTATCTTTGAACGCTTTTATTCTCTCTTCTAACGCTAAATTAATTGCAATTGGACAAAGTATCAAAAGTATGCCACCTAATGGCAATGCAACAAGATTAATAATTTCCAGTCCAAAGTAGCCTTTATTTGCTAGATTAATAATTATTGCCATAATCCCAAAGGAAACAACAGGAATCGTAAGTGCAAAAACGATGTAACCTGAGGCTTTATCCCCTGATTGCCAAGATTTGAATGAAAGAAAGGCAAAATAAAGTAATAAAATAATAGTAGGTACAAACTGTAAAATCATTCGAAAATATCCAATACCTAATGGCTGAATTGGATGCATTTCTAGATTTGTAAAATATTCACCATCAGGAAATTCGAATGATCTTATGAAGTAGTAAAAAATAATGAAAAAATGTAAAATAATTAAGCTGTTAATTATTTTATTTATAATTTTTGAATCGAGATTTAGGAAATTTCTAAAAAATTGAATGATTAAAATCAAAACACAACTAAATATTAATTGTCCTGTGTGAGGATTACCGCGAAAACCAATGGTATAGCCAGATAAATAGATTGCAGAAAATACCAGAGTAAATAGTAAAATTGTCAACCATAAATAGTTCGAATCTCTTGTCACAATAAATGATGATATGCTATTTAAAAAAAGATAAATAAGTATTGCATAAAAGAAAATATTCCGCATGATTTGAAAGAAAGCCTGCGATTGTAGATTTTCCCAGCTATCGATACCAAATGTCACATGCCTGGTTGATAGTGTTCTATGGAGAGGTTTAAACCTGTAAAAACTATAGATTGTAGTTATCTCATTGAT
>CAZXZK010000123.1:0-2923 GCA_964645295.1 uncultured Cytophagales bacterium
CTCTTAACGGGCATTATTTGAAAATGGGACTGCAAAGATAAAATTTTAATTTTTTATTTCAAAGTATTTTCTAATTAAAACGATAACGAAATCCAATAAATCCTCTCCTGCCTTGGTTTGGCCCAAAGACATAGCTTGGATCAAAGCTGAGAGCATAGGGATTTTCTGCACTAACCATTGGTATGCCTTGTTTGTCATAGACTAAATTTTTGTCGAATGGATCATGTGATCGTGCGATAATAAAAGGGTTATTTTTATTGGGTGTCCAATTTAAAAGGTTTTTTATACCTCCATATATTTCTATACCATTTTTAATTTTTTTGGTCACTTGGATATTTTGGATACTCCACCAAGGAGAAAATTCTTTTCTAGGGTCTAAGGGACCTAGCAGTGGTAGTCTCATGGGGCCATATAAATTACCTGTATAATCTATATTTATTTGATATAATGGGATATCATAGGATAAATTCCAGGTTGTAGAAAAATTTTCAGTTAGGATCTGATTGGTTCTGATAGCATCTTCTACGGAATAAACTTGCATAATGGTGGAACCAAGGGTAGATTTAAATCGGTTATTGAGCGATAAATCAAATTTAACTGAGATTCCTTTAGAAATGGCATGGCCATTCAGGTTTTCATAAATGATTTTATTTGGATCAAGATCATAATTGGCTAGGATTTTATTTTTAAAATAGGTGTAAAAGATAGTGGCATCTATTCCCAAGAAATGGTTATTTCCAAAGAACCAATTTTTTTCAAAATTAAGGTTTCCATTCCAAGAATTTTCAGGATTTAATTCCTCTCGAAAGATTATTTCTCTTGCTCCAGTAAGGGCTGCATGATCCTCTGTAAACACATTGGCCACTCGAAAGCCATTTCCAATTCCAATTCTTAAGATACTGCTATAATTAGGGTTATTCCATTTATAGGATATTCTAGGACTAATTATTTTTCCATGATAGGAATTAAAATCAATTCTACTTCCAATCAATAGGATACTTTGCTGATTAAGTTTTATTTCATCTTGAATAAATATGCCTGGAATATGGGTATTGATGGGTTCAAGACTTATGGGGGTATTATCATTTAAGTTGGTATAACGGTAAGTTAGGCCAATTAGGATATCATGCTGATGGATGGATTTATACCAGGTAAATTGACCGAATAAAATCCGTTGGTCAGCCAGATAGGGTAGGGTTCCATAATAAGAATTTTGGTGATGATAATTTCCAGAAAACTGAAAGATGATATGTTCCTTAAAAGGCAGTTGGTAAAGGCCAAAAAATTCAGCTCTTTTGGTAAATATACTTTCCCCATATACTTGGTTTCCTCCCCGGTTATCCAATGTCCAATTCATTTCTCCCCCCCAGCGGTCTTCATAAATATACCTAGCACCCCAATTAAATTGTCTATTATCCCTTCTTTTAAATTGAAATTTTTGAAAGATAGATATTCGATGTTGTAGGGTCAAATCCGTGAAATTGTCCTGATTATTATCGATGGGGTTTTGATAATTGAAATAATTTAATCCCAATAGACCCTCTATTTTTTTTGAAACTTGGTATTTACTAGATAAATCAAGATTGATTTCCCTCCAGGAAGTAGTCAAAATTTCAGTGGAGAATCGGGGTGCTTTTTCTATTTTTTTTGTAATTACATTAATTATTCCTCCAACCGCCTCACTTCCAAAAAGAGTGGATGATGGCCCCTTTATCACCTCAACCCGTTCAATCAAGGAAAGGGGAATTCCATTTAACCCATATACCGTGGATAAACCGCTTACAATTGGCATTCCATCGATAAGGATCATGGTATAAGGACCTTCCATGCCATTGATATGAATATCTCCTGTATTACAAATATTACAATTAATTTGTGGACGAACCCCATTGATTAATTGGACGCCCTCAAAAATACAGGAGGTCGGATTGGATTGAAAAAAGCGTGGACTGAATGATTCAACTGGAATAGGGCTATCCAGTTTTGACACCTCTTTTAAAGTGCCTGAAATGATCACATCCTTTAATTCAAAACTAAGCAAGGTGGTATCCTGACTTTGCGTATTCGAGATAAACAAGGGGTTAACCAGAAGAATAAATCCGATAAAAATCGAGCATAATCTCATTTTTGCTCTTTTAAATTTTTTTTAGACAAGCAAAAATAATTAATTAGTTTTTCCTAAACTATTTTTTTTGGAAAAAAAAACTGAGCAAATACCTGCTCAGTTTATTAATTTATATTGAAATTCAGATTTTTATAAGTCTGAAAGATCGAAAGTATCCATAAAAGCGGTGGTAAATTTACCTGATTGGAAAATCTTATCATCCATTAATTTAATATGAAATGGGATGGTTGTTTTGATACCTTCGATCACAAATTCTTGTAGGGCACGTTTCATTCTTAGAAGAACCTCGTCTCTTGATTGGCCGCTTACAATGACTTTAGCAATCATGGAATCGTAATTTGGAGGAATAACATACCCAGAATAGACGTGAGAATCAATTCTTACGCCATGACCACCCGGTAGGTGAAGATTGGTAATTTTCCCTGGCGAAGGTCTAAATCCGTTGGCTGGATCTTCGGCATTGATTCTACATTCAAGGGCATATAATTTTGGAAAATAGTTTTTACCTGAAATTGGAATACCTGCGGCGACTTTTATTTGTTCTTTAATTAAATCAAAGTCTGTTACTTCTTCGGTGATTGGATGTTCTACTTGAATACGGGTATTCATTTCCATAAAATAGAAGTCTCCGTTTTTATCTACTAGGAATTCTATGGTTCCTGCTCCTTCATAGGAAATGGCTTTGGCACCTTTGATGGCTGCTTCTCCCATTTTAGTTCGAAGTTCATCGGTCAGGGCTGGGGAAGGGGTTTCTTCACAAAGTTTTTGATGTCTTCTTTGGATAGAGCAATCTCTTTC
>CAZXZK010000124.1:0-2895 GCA_964645295.1 uncultured Cytophagales bacterium
TAAAAATTTAGACCAAAAAAACATTTGGGAAAGCGCCTTTTTTCAAGGGAATTTACCCATTTATATTAGTGGTTTTTTAAAATTAATACTTTTTCAGAAAATAAAAAAAAAAAATTTTTACTATGAACCAGCAGCCGCTATTTAGAAGGTAAATCCGGGACTTCCAAGACGGAACGGACGATTTTCTTGAGGGTATATTCAGAGAAATCTTGTTTAGCAATAAACCCTTTCCCATAGATGACCTGGGTAGGTGTTCGCACTGTCACCGCAGAATCCGATCGGATTTCTTCATAATCCGGGTACCAATCAAATTCTTGGGTAAGCATGGTTTCTTGCTTGTTTGGATTAAATATCTTCACATTCCCCATCAAAGTATAGGTATTTTTTGAACGGGTATATTTCCCAGAATCACCACGTACCGTCGTGGAAATATTCTCCTGTTTATCGTAAAACCATAATTTAACTTCCTCAGGGTATTTTTTATTTTCATCCTGATAAACCAATTGGGTAGGCGTGACCATCCGAACGATTACCCTGCTAGAATCAATAAAATTCATGTCGATATCATGCAATTCGGATACAGGGCCCTGATATTCTTCAAAGACCTCCTCTTGTTCAATATTTGTACAAGAAAAAATTAAGACAATTAAAAATAGAAACGAAACTTGTTTCATTTTTAATAATTGATTTTAAATTTCCTAAACCATTTATCGTTTAGGGTATATCCTAGTGAAAATTTCGTATAAACTTCTTCTAATCCATTTTCAGAGACCGTTCCCCTTTTACCTCTGGTAACTGCAATATTCAAGAAAGATAAATTCCTCAATGGTAGTCCGAATCCTATAGAGACCGACATATCCTTGGCTCTTGTTCCATTTTGAATAATGGTATAAGGCGTAGTAGAATAAGAAAACCCTGCCCGATAAACCATGTTTTTCAAATAATTCGAAACAGAAGTATAATCAGGAATAAATTCACCCCCAAGGATGACCTTGGAGGTTACGGGCAATTCAGAAGAAGTTCCCAAATAATTGGTAATGTGGGAATAATCCGTTGAAATAAAATCAATCCCGAGCATCCAGTTGGACTGCTTCTCTAAGCTAATTCCAAATTTTAATGCCTGAGGAATGGCCTGATCATAAGGGGTATCATTTGTCAAAGTATCCGAATTAATTAAATTAATTCCATTGATATCATAGGTTGAAAACCTTCTTAAAGATGTAGCCGATATATTAGAGGTGATATCATAGGTAGCCCCTAAGGTTAGGGCCAAATTCTCCTTGATTACTTTCCGATAGGCTAAACCTCCTTTAAAAAACATGGAACGATAATCGTCGATATTCTCTAATTGAATTTTATAATATTGTCCGTCGGAGATATTCTGAGTGGAAACTGACCGAGCAATCTTCCCGAATAAAAAAGAGGATTCTAAACCAATATAAAAACCTTTTCCGATACGAAAACCATTGGCAATCGCCAATTTGGTCAGGGTCCCTCCCCCATTATACCCATAAATCAAGGAATCCAGTCCTAATACATTTAATTTACGGAAAGATCTTGTCTCATAATTAACGTCTGAATAGGGTCTAAAACCTACAGACATATTCCAACGTTTGGAAACGGGAATATTTAAATTCAAGTAATCATAGTTTCCGCCAAAGGCCTGCGAGCGCTGTCTGGCATTCTGAAAATTCTTGATAGTAGCGCCAATAGAGGTTTCAAAAACCGTAAAAGGATTTCTTGCCAACAAGGCCGGATTGATTAAATTCGAATAAATCCCATTGGAAGCGGCCACCCCCAAGCCACCCATCATGGAATGGTTAATGGAGATATTCGATTCCACCTCCTCACCTATTCCAATATAGGAATAAGGAGAATTTTGAATGGTCTGTGCGTTTGTATTCAAACTAAACATCCACCATAAAACTGCCGTAGTGGTTAATTGGAAGAAATATTTTCCGATTTTTGGTTGACTCATAAACGCGACTTTTCCTAAATTAGTTAGCAAAGGTCGGAAAATTTTTACAAACTTTTCAAATATTCAATGGATTTTGGCACATTTATTAACTCTTTTTCACTTTCATCCTCGATGAATAGGTGTTCAATTCCATTTTTCTTGGCCAATTTGATGATTTTTTTCCAGTTTCCTTGTCCTGTTCCCACAGGCACATCGTTTTCTGCAGGTGTACCTCCTGAAAGATCTCCTACTACTCCTTTTCGTAAATCTTTTACGTGCATTAATTTAAAGCGAGTAGGATATTTTTTCAAATATTTTTCCGGAGCACCTGGGCCACCCCCGTGCAAGGTCCATAGAACATCCATTTCAAAAGAAACGTATTCTGGATTGGTATTTTTTATGATATAATCCAATAAGGTCCCATCCTCGTATTTTCCGAATTCATAACCATGATCATGGTAGCAGAAAGTCAGCCCATTTTCTGCCAAAACTTTTCCACCTTCATTAAAAACTTTTACTGCGCGTTTGGCATCCTCGATATTGAAATTATTTCTTTCATGGCCGATCCAAGCGCACATCACATATTTTGCTCCAAGGGCTTTGGCTTTTTTCACGATAGCCATTGGGTCATTGGCTAATTCATCAAAGCCACAACCTGTAGAAGGAATGGTAATACCTCTATCCAAACATAATTGTTTAAATTCTGCTTCGGTAAAGCCTTTCTGCGTTCCGGTTTCCAATTCAACTATGCCCATCTCTTGGATAATATCTAGGGTTTTAACAACATCTTTTGGAAAATGCTCTCTAAAAGTATATGCCTGCGCACCAATCGGATAGGTATACAATTTTTGGCCTATCAGGTTCATGCTCGCCAGCAAGAATAGAAGAGTGAAGAGGGAAGAGGGAAGAGTGAAGAGGGAAGAGGGAAGAGTGAAGAG
>CAZXZK010000125.1:0-1434 GCA_964645295.1 uncultured Cytophagales bacterium
ATCGGTGCTAGCGGGGCCGGGAAGGTTTTATTTTATGAATGGGCCCTGTTTTATTTGTCACCCAACAAAGCCCGATGAAATCTTTGAAATTACAAATAAAACTGGAAAAATAGTAAACGAGGGATTTAATGTGTATGGAATACACTTTCTATCTATTGTTAAAGAGTTTGAGGGGAGTTTCAAGCGTCGATCGATAAGAAAGTTATTGGCTGAAAATTTTGGCGCAATGTGGAGAGGTATGCTTGTGGGGTGGGTTAGGGGCTGGGATACCCCAAGTGGAAAACGGTTCCTAATGTTTAAGTATTATTGGAGTTTTCCAGAATTTTGGTTAGCTATTGTATTTTTTTTGTTACCGTTGTCGGCGAATAAAAAACTTTACAAACTTTATAAATTATTTTTTATACGCCGAAAATTTAAGTATTTTGTACAATAATTTTTATACTGAAAGTTCTGCTAAATCTTATTCAACTAAAGCAGAAACGGGATTTATATAAAATTCATATCAATAAAAGAAAAACGAAATGATTAAAAGAATAATTGGGCAAAATTTATTTGCTCGCCTGAGAAGCTTATATTTTGTGATTAAAACTACCTCGAATTGGTGGGTAGTTTTAATGGTTAGATATTCTGGAAAAAAGCTGTGCCAAGCTAAATTTAGGAATGGATATCAAATATCGGTAACTCGAGATAGTTGGCAGAATTACATTTTACACACCCACTTATTTGGTTTGCTACCGTCCGCAAAACTAAGGGATGATTCTGTTACATTTGATTACCTAGGCAGGAGTCTAACATTTAACTTCGGTCATTATGGTTTCGATACTATTTTTGAAGTTTTTGCTTTTGATCCTTATAAAGATTTTCTAGAATTTGCAAATCCAAACGGTAAGAGAGTTATCGATTTGGGTGCTGCATTTGGGGATACTGCCATCTACTTTATTTCGAAAGGCGCTACTCATGTAGTTGCAGTTGAGGCTTTTCCTGGATACTATGCTCTCGCAAAGAAGAATATAGAAATTAATAGGTTTGAGGATAAATGTGAAGTCTTACTTTCGGCTGCCGGGGGGAAAAGCGGAGGCTCATTGATTGTAGATGCAGACCTAAAAGATATGTTTGGTGCCAATATGAAAACTACTAATAAAGGCGATGTAGTGCCTGTCATAACCCTGACAGAACTTGTGGAAAAATATCACGTTGATGATGGATTTTTAAAGCTTGATACGGAAGGTTTCGAGTATGAAATTTTATTAAATACACCAATACAGATTATTCGTCGATTTTCTTCTTTGCTTATCGAGTACCATTACGGATATGAAAGGCTGGAGTCTTATTTAGAAGAGTGCGGCTTTAAATATTTTCATACAGGGCCAACTCATGTTTTTATGCCACATTTAATTGGAGATGACGCACAGAATATGTTTACTGGACATATAG
>CAZXZK010000125.1:1444-2059 GCA_964645295.1 uncultured Cytophagales bacterium
AGGCGGATTAATTTTTGTTTTCAAAAAGTTCCTTTCAATCGCTTTTCGGGAATCAAAAAATAATCTTAGAGCTGCTTACTTCAAGCTATCTACTTCAGAAAACTTTAACTTTAATGGGCGTAAATTAAATTATTTTCGACATAATTTCAACCTTGCCTATGCAAATGAAAGAACGATTGAAGTAGCTATTGTTGAAGATTTTCTAAAGCAACTTCCTAAAGACGCAAGGATTCTTGAGCTTGGCAACGTACTTTCGCATTATGGATTTAATAATATCAAACGTGATGTATTGGACAAATACGACCCAGCCCCTCATGTCATTAATGAGGATGTTGTAAGTTTCAATCCTCAGTTGAAGTATGATGCAATTTTTAGTATTTCCACTCTAGAGCACGTTGGTTGGGATGAGGATGTCCGAGACCCAGAAAAAATTGTTGTTGCAGTTACTAATTTAACTTCAAACTGTTTAGCGCCCCATGGGGTGATGCTGGTAACGGTACCTTTGGGTTACAACACATATTTTGATGAGCAACTGTCTAAGGGTTCATCCTATTTTTTGGAAAAATATTTTTTTAAAAGAATTTCCTCAAAAAATCAATGGAAACAAGTAGATTA
>CAZXZK010000125.1:2069-2508 GCA_964645295.1 uncultured Cytophagales bacterium
GGTATAGTACATGCTTAATTCAGATGAGATTTCATCTGATCGAAATATACTTAGCTTTTGCATACCCACTTACGGCCAGCCAAAACATCTAAGAAAAACATTACAGAGCCTGATAGGTCAGAATCTTGATGGAGTTGAAATTCTCATTCGGGATGATAATCTCGATTCGGAAACAGAAAGAGTCATCAAGGAATATATCTCAAAGCTGCCAATAAGGTACTTTAGGATGACCAAGGAAGGCATAGATCGTGCCTTTATTTTTCTTTCCAAGGAGGCTAGAGGCAAATTCGTTTGGTGGTTTGGGGACGATTTACTAACTCCAGGCAGTTTTGAACATGTTTTGGAGTTTCTAAAAAATAATCATAAAGTTGATTTCGCATATATTAACTCTACAGACTACAGTCAAAAAAATTTTTCTGTAAATATAAATGATAGCTTC
>CAZXZK010000125.1:2518-2894 GCA_964645295.1 uncultured Cytophagales bacterium
AGCTAGGCTTTTGTTCGGCTATACTTTTGAGGAGAGAACTGCTTTTAACTGGCCTTGTGCCGGCTGAAAAGTCTATAGGAACATCCTGGGTTACATTTTTTCTTGTTCTTCATGTACTTGAACGTGGAGAAAATTTTTATTTTCTTAGTGGGGCTAATTTTTTTAGTGAAATAAAGTTACCAGGAGAGTCTAGATGGTACGATTCGTTCCTTGTTCACGGAGTTAATTTTTCAATTGTTGCTCTTAAATTTAAAAATAAGTTTAATAGCCCTACAATTCGTTTACTGTTGCGGGAAAAGTTTTCGAGAAGTTGTCGCGCCGTAGTCGTGGAGAGGGCCTTGGGCCTTAATACTGGTTTTGCAGCATCTAAACCAAA
>CAZXZK010000126.1:0-2848 GCA_964645295.1 uncultured Cytophagales bacterium
TTCACTCTTCACTCTTCACTCTTCACTCTTCACTCTTCACTCTTCACTCTTCACTCTATCTCAAATCCTTTATTTCTGCAAAATCCATATCCGTATAATCTTGGTTTTCCCCGGCCATTCCCCAAATAAAAGAATAATTTTGTGTTCCAGCCCCTGAATGAATTGACCAAGGCGGTGAAATAATTGCCTGATGATTTTTTACCCAAATATGCTTGGTTTCCTGTGGTTCGCCCATTAAGTGCAATACGGCCTGTCCGGGTTGAACATTAAAATATAAATAGGCTTCCATACGTCTATCATGGGTATGAGCTGGCATCGTATTCCAAACCGATCCTGGCTCCAATTCGGTTAATCCCATGACAAGCTGACAAGATTTTAATCCATTTCCATGAATATATTTATATATCGTCCGATTATTGGAGGTTTCTAAGGCTCCTATTTGAACGACCTCTACCTGCTCTTTTTGTAGAGTTGCCGTCGGGTATTGGGCATGTGCAGGAGAAGAAAGGATATAAAATAATGCTGGATTTTGCGCATCATTTGAATGGAACCGAACAGATTTACTTCCTTTTCCAATATAAATAGCTGATTTATTTCCAACGGGATAAGGTTTCCCATCCACCTCAACACTTCCCTCACCACCGATATTAATCGCCCCTAACTCTCTTCTTTCTAAAAAATATTGGGCTTTTAATTTATCAGGATTAGGTAATTCAACAGACCCTTTCACCGGCATCACTCCTCCGATAATCATTCGATCATAAATCGTATAGGTTAACAGGATTTCATCCTCTGAAAAAATTTTTTCAATTAAATAATGTTGCCTTAATGATTCATTATCAAAGTTTCTTGCCTCCCTTGAACTTGCCTCTAAACGTAATTCCATTTTATAAATTCTTTTTATTTATAAGGTTTGATTATTCAATTTCTACTCTTTACTTCTATCTTTACAAGAAAAAATGAATCATCTGAGACATTTCTTGGTTTCAAATAATTTTCAAAAAATTATTTCTAATTATTCATTTGACGTATTTTACAATTCTGATTTTAATACTGAATACCTCATATTCAATAAAGATTGCACCAAATTGATTGATTTGCCATTTATTTTAAAATTAAGGAATGATATTCTTCAATCAAGAAATTCAGGTCTAAAGAAATTTATTATTTGGGAAGATAGGTATATTAGAAATCCTGAACTTATTGAATCTACCATCTTATTAAGATTAGGAAAATCTAAGAAAATTCATGCTCGCGACCTTCAAATAATTCAAGTTAGTGCTGATTTTGCCAAGGAATTTATGATAAAACATCATATTTTAGGATTTGCAGCAGGAAAAGATTATTTAGCATTGGTATATCCTGATCATAGAAAATATCGTTATAAGGGCCCAATTTATCCATATGGTAATTATTGGGTAGTTGGAATGGCAATTTTTGGCAAAAGAATGAAGCTGAAAGAATTCAATTTATCCGGAAAGTATTCTCAAGAATTAATCCGTTTTGCAACGGTTTCTAATCACCATATCATTGGAGGATGGTCAAAATTATTAGAATTTCAAATAAAGCAAAAAGAATTAAATGATATTATGACTTATGTGGATATTGAATGGAATGATGCCTCTGGTTTAAGGTATCTTGGTTTTAAATTGGATCAACTGACAAAACCCTTATATTTTGAAATGGTGGATAACCGGAGAAGAAAAATAGAAAGTTTAAATCATGCAGATTTTTTTAATTTAGGAAATTATAAATTGCGCTGGAATGTCTAATATTTTGGTAATTCTTGGTCCAACTGCCTCCGGAAAGACAGGTTTAGCTGTTCAGTTAGCCCATAAATTAAATGGTGAGGTGGTTTCCGTAGATTCTAGACAGGTTTACCGGGGTTTAGATGTAGGAACAGGAAAAGACTTAAATGAATACCAAATTGAAGGTAAAGCGATTCCTGTTCATTTAATTGATATTATAGATATTGGGGAGAAATTTTCAGTTGCTCATTTTCAATTTAAGGCCCTTTCAGCTATCGACGAAATACTTCAGAAAGGTAAATTGCCGATATTATGCGGTGGAACAGGTCTCTATCTTCAATCCATTCTTAAGAAATATCAATTTTCTCATTTGCCCGACTTTTTGAATAAACCCTTGGATTATGATTTAGACTTTCATGTTTTTGGATTGAATCCGCCATTAGAAAAGCGAAGGGAGAATTGTAGGATTAGACTATTGGATAGGATTACCAATCAAGGTTTGATTAAAGAAGCAGAAAATTTGTTAAATAATGGGGTTTCAAATGAAGAATTGGAATGGTTGGGATTGGAATATAAATGGTTAAGCCTTTATTTAAAAGGAGAAATTTCCAAGCAGAGATTCATAGAAGGACTTACCATTGCCATACAACAATATGCCAAAAGGCAGATGACATTTTTTCGTAAAATGGAAAAGGATGGGATTCTTATTCATTGGATTCCAGAAGATTTAAATTCATCTGAAAAGCTTGATTTTATTTCAAATTCCTTTAATGTGGAATAGTTAAAATATATTTTGGAAAAATTTTATTCGAAATCGAAATATTTTACTAATTTTGCATCACTAAAGTGCAAAGAGGGTTGTCAGAGTGGTCGATTGAGGCAGTCTTGAAAACTGTTGACTGTAACAGGTCCGGGGGTTCGAATCCCTCACTCTCCTCAAATTGTGGTATGGTGAAAAATGATTGGCACGTGTGTTAATCTGGCAGACACACCCTCCTGTCTCGGGGGCGGGGATAAAGAAATAGGTAAGTAATATGGGGTAGACCACCAAGCTGGCCAGCGGATGTTACTTACTGAATCTCCCTTTGGATGGTTCGAAT
>CAZXZK010000127.1:0-422 GCA_964645295.1 uncultured Cytophagales bacterium
CTGGGGATGAGAGTTCATTTGAAAAACTTTTTAAAAAATATTATAATACGTTATATCGATTTGGAAATTTTTACTATAGGGATAAAGATTTGGTAAAGGATTCTATTCACGACGTTTTTTTAGATATATGGAAATATAAATCTAATTTAAATCCTGAGGTAAATGTTAAGGCTTATTTATATACTAGTTTTAAAAATAGGGTTTTTAAAAAAATGAAAATTTCAAAAAGGATATTTACTATTCATGACGAGTATTACAATCCTGAATTTGAATTTTCCTTAGAAGAAATTTTGATTCGAAATGAATATAAAGCCGAGAAAATTAAGGAATTAAATCGTTTAATTAATCAATCAAGTCCAAAACAAAAAGAAATCATCTATTTACGGTTTTTTGAAAATCTCTCTTTAGAAGATATAAGTACA
>CAZXZK010000127.1:520-2828 GCA_964645295.1 uncultured Cytophagales bacterium
TGAAGAAAGAATTAAAAATTTGGGAATTCCAAGATCTAATAGAAAACGAATCTTTCAAGAATTGGGTAATCAACCATGAGGATTCGGATTTTTGGGAGGATTTTGCTACAAGGGATACTAAAAATGCCCAAGAGGTAGAAAGGGCAAGGATATTTATCCTTTCTATATTTTCTATCAAGACCGAAGAAAAAAGTGAAAATGAAATTAATATTGCATATGAAAAGTTGAATCTTCAGAAGAATAAAGAAAAAAGACAATTTTTTATACAGACTTATCGGATTGCAGCAATATTTTTAATTTTGGGTTTTGGAGGATTTTTAAGTTTTATTTATTTTGAAAAATCAAATATTACTGAGGAGTTTAAAAGTGTGATTTTGGAATCAAATTCTAAATCAGGATTAATAGAGCAGATTAATTATAATACCTTACCTCAAATTATTACCTTGTCAGATGGAAGTTCAGTCCTTTTACAACCCAATTCTAAACTCTCTTATCCTTCAGAATTTAAAAATGATAAAAGAGAAGTTTTTTTAACTGGAGAAGCTTTTTTTGAGGTATCAAAAAATCCTTTGAAACCATTTTATGTATATTCGAATGAAGTAGTTACTCGAGTATATGGTACATCTTTTCGAGTAATTGCATATGAGGGAAATGAAAATGTGGAAGTTATGGTAAAAACAGGAAGAGTTACAGTTAGTAAGGTAAAAATAGGAGGAAAACTAGATTCATCTAATGAGTTAATCAATGATGAAATTACTTTATTACCAAATCAAGCTGCGAGGTTCATGAAAAAACAATCAAGTTTTGAAAAAGTTATTCAAATTTCGGAAAATAAAGAGATTCAAACTGAACTTGAAGAAATTGAAAAATTAAGTTTTGAATTCGATGATATACCTGTAGCTCAAATCTTTAAAACTATTGAAGATGTCTATTCAATAAAAATTGATTACCCAAGAAATAAAATGGAGAAATGTTATTTAACAACCTCCTTGACTGATATTCCATTACCTGAGAAAATGAAAATTATTTGCCTGACAATTGGGAATAAAACCAATTATGAAATGTTTGGCAATAATATCAAAATTACTACAGATGGATGTAACTAAATCGAATCAAATAACTATGTTTAATGCTAAGAATCATGAAAGTAAACAAACAATTCATTTTTAGAATAATGAGGTTATCATTTATTCAATTATTGCTTTTTGTAGGATTCATTAATTTGAGTATTTCAGCACCATTAAAAGGGCAGGATCTTTTAGAAAAGAAGGTATCTGTAGCATTAAAGGATGTGAGTTTGGAATATGCAATTAAGGAATTAGAGAAGGAGGGAAATGTACGCTTTTCCTATAATTCTAGATCGATTGATTTCAGTCGAAAAATTAATTTAATTTCTCAAAATGAGAGTTTAAAAATTACTCTGGAAAAATTATTAAAACCATTAAATATTGAATTTATTCAGGTAGATAATCAGATTGTATTGCGTTTAAAGCAAATTCCAACTAATCCCAAGGAAACAACTAATAGCACCACTAAGGTTATGGAAGTTAATTCCAATAACCAAGTTACTGAGACAGTTAGTGGAAAGGTCTTAGATGAGAATGGTGAGCCACTTCCCGGTGCGACTGTTCGATTAGTTGGTACAACAATTGGGGTAACGACTGATATTGATGGAAATTTTAAAATTGATGCTAAATCAGGGGATATTTTAGAAATCTCTTTTGTTGGTTTTCTAAAGCAAACAATTACTATAGGAAATGAAACTCTTTTAAGTATTCGTTTAAAGAATGATTTCCAAGATTTAAATGAAGTTATAGTTATTGGTTATGGTTCAGTAAAAAAATCTGATTTAACTGGATCTGTTTCTTCAATTAAAGCTTCAGATATAAACTTAGGAGCAAATTCATCGGTAGACCAAATGATGATTGGTAGAGCAGCTGGTGTTCAGATATCGCAGTCAAGTTCGGAGCCAGGAGGAGGATTGTCTATTAGAATTCGTGGTGCATCTTCAATAAATGCAAGTAATGAACCATTATATGTAATAGATGGATTTCCTATTGATAATAGTAGTAATTTATCTGGATCGAGTACATACGGTGATGATAATTCATTAGGATCTGGTGTCGCTTCTACAGGCTCAAATTTGAGTCCCAAAAACCCATTGAATACTTTAAATCCAAATGATATTGAATCAATTGAAATTTTAAAGGATGCATCTGCCACAGCTATTTATGGTTCTCGGGGAGCTAATGGCGTAATATTAATTACTACAAAAAAAGGATTAAAAAATAAGATGACTGTTAATTAT
>CAZXZK010000128.1:0-329 GCA_964645295.1 uncultured Cytophagales bacterium
ACCCAGGAATACAATGCAAATATAAATTACCATTACCTAAAAAATTAATGGAGTTAAAGGGGTTTGATTTCTCAAATCACACTTTTCAAACACATAGTTTAGAAGATTCGCTTTCTTATTTTGAGATAAGAAAAGACGGCAAGTTATACGAAGAGGTATGCGAATATAAATGGGTAGAAGGCGACCCAAAAGCAAAATCGGTTATGTCCAGAATAGGACACAGGAAAACAGTCGGCTCCAATTTTGTATTTCGTAAAAATTTCACTGGGGTTATCAATTTTTATGACTTAATCCAAGATGGTGACTCGGCAAAAGAGTTTAAAAATGAT
>CAZXZK010000128.1:399-706 GCA_964645295.1 uncultured Cytophagales bacterium
CTTAGTTAAAAACGGCAAAATAACCGAAATCAAATTGGTAAAATTTGAGGCTTCTGATAATACAGAACGAAGAGAGCGAGAAATAAAGCGCATGGAAAAAATGCAGCAAAGAAATAATTTATGGAATCGTTGGTATATGAAATATCTTTATTTTTATTATGATAAAGCGGTTCGTAAAATATTTTTTCATTATCGCAATTTGTCCCAAAAACTTCCCATTAATTATAATTTTAACAAATGTAAGGAAAATTTTTATTTTTGAAGGAAATAATGTAAATGATTTTGAATTATCTCAAAAAATATACGA
>CAZXZK010000128.1:738-1929 GCA_964645295.1 uncultured Cytophagales bacterium
GGATATTAAATTATCACATTATCCAAATGGTTCATTATGTTGGGCAGCCAAAAACAATATTGGTCAAGTCATGGTTTTTAATTTTGGAACGAATCACGGGCAGCCACCAAAATTGGCAGTGAAATTTTCAAATAGCTGTAATGAATGGTAAAATATCAACGACACTCAAAGAGTCTCTAGAAATAATAAGTAATATACGAAAACCAAACGTATAAATTGGAAAAATAGATATAAAAATCTTCAATTTTTGAATAATATAGATTGACATTCAACGGAGAATTTGTTAATATTAGGATGTGTTTTTTTAAAAAATATGTCTAGTTTCCTAAACAAGATTTCAGTTTTGGTTTTAAATTCTCTTTATCAACCCATTGGAATGATTTCTCCAAAAAAGGCGTTGGTAGCAATGAGCTCCACAAGTGTCCAAGACAGCTATGCGGCAAAAGCTATTGATATTCAATACTCAAAAAAAGAAAACGGGTCATGGAATTTTGAAAATGTTATTGGATTTAGAGTTTGTAGTTTTGAAGAATGGGTATCTGTCCCTTTTAGAGAAGGGCTAGACCATGCTATTCATTCAGCGAAATTAACATTAAGATGCCCAACAGTAATTACAACAACAAATTATTCCAAGATGCCCATGAGAAGATTTCGCCCGACAAAATCATTGCTTTATTCCATGCAAGATGGCCGATGTGCATATTCAGGAAAAAAAATGAGTATAAAGGCAATGAATCTTGAACATCGCCAGCCAAAAAGTCGCGGGGGGAAAAGCACATTCCAGAATCTAATCGTAGTTGATTCAAAAATTAACAGTGCGAGAGGAAATAAATCACTCAAAGAAGTTGGGCTTCGCTCTCTTTTTAATCATAAAGAGCCGATGCCAATACCAGTAGCTTATACAATTAAAGACATAATCCACCCTGATTGGAGTCAATGGATAGTTTTATCTTGACTTTTTTAGAAAAAAGATATATACTATTTATATGGAAAATAAGAGACATTCAGGACAGGTGTGGTGCAAACTAAAAAGAATAATTATCCTTGAGCCAAAAGGATGGGGTTCTTTGGACGATTTTAATCATAATCTCATTTCTTATGAAGAATTTTTGAATCGCGCCGCCGCTTCTAATCCTAAGATGGAGAAAGCCCCATCTCGTAGAGAGGCCGCAAGAATTTTAAAAAAACTAT
>CAZXZK010000128.1:1944-2818 GCA_964645295.1 uncultured Cytophagales bacterium
GTTTGCCAACGCGCTATTTTAATTTCCGAAGAAGAATGTCAAAAAGCCCTAGAAGAACGTGGCGACGATGCTTTCTTATTAATTGAAGCGGAAGGTCATCCATATACATTGTGGGAAGGAGAATTAAACGAAAATAAAGACGCGATTTCTCTTGACACTAAGAGTTTTTTAATATATCTTGTGGATGCGCTTAATGAAAAAGTAATTAACGACGACGTGCAGAAAATCTCTGCCGCATGGGAAAAACAAAGAAAATGCAAAATATGAAAAAAGATTTAAATAAAAGATTCAAAGGAAGATATAGTTTTCTTGAAAAAAGACTTTCAGAAAAAGAGCCTTATCATTCTTTTGGTTTTCAATGCGGGGCTGGTTGGGGAGACTTGCTTGAACGCACATTTAATTTGATTCAGTCTCGTATTGATAATCCGCAATATGAGCAGGAAACATTTTTTACTTTAAAAATTTGGTATAATAAGACCATCTGGAATAATCTCTTTCATCCTGTTGGCAAGTTTTTGTTTTTAAGTGGCATCCCAAATATTTGTCCACCAGAAGAGGCTCCAAAATATAACCTGAAATGGGACAAATATTATAAATGGCAAAAATTTTTCTGCGCCCATCCTCGTTATGTCAAGCCTAAATACGGCTTGGAATTTAAAATCCAACAAATCAAACAGAAGTTTGGTGGTTTAAGATTTTACTATTCAGCTTTTTACAAACATAAGAAATGGTTTGGTTTAACTACTCAATTCAAATACGACGAATATATTAAGGGTGTGATTGATTATGCAGAGAGTTTATCTTATAAAACCTGCGAGTCCTGTGGCTCAAATCAAAATGTCTCGCAAAATAAGCATGGCTGGATTAAGAGTCT
>CAZXZK010000129.1:0-2809 GCA_964645295.1 uncultured Cytophagales bacterium
AATAATAATTTAGAATATAAGCGGCAGCCGCGCATTTATGAACTACGAGCTACGAGCTACGAACTACGCGATACGAGCTACGAACTACGAGCTACGAACTACGAGTTAGGAGTGGCAGCCGCTCTTCCCTATTCACTATTCACTATTCACTATTCCCTATTCACTATTCACTATTCCCTATTCCCTATTCACTCTTCCCTCTTCACTCTTCACTATTCACTATTCACTATTCACAGCGCGGCTGCCGCTATTCCCTAAATGAACAAAGCTTCTTCTAAATCTTTCCAAAATAAGCGTGAATTAAGAATCTTAAGTTTATGCGGAAGGTATGCTAAATGCTTTTTTAGATGTTTATGCTGGTTTAAATAAGGCATTAAACGGACATAATCTTTATAGGTGGTGATTAATCCGGTTGAATCATCCAAATTACTCGCTGTTTTATCTAGTCGTTTAATTTCCTTTAAGGTATAATTATGGTGATCTACAAAACTGTATTTATGTTTTATATTTCCTAATTTAGACACTTTTTGAAAAAATAAATCCGGCGTTGCAATGCCTGCAAAGGCTACCCAATGTTTGAATTTCCCCTTGGTAGGTTCTTGATATTCATTCACTGAAAAATGAATTGGAACACTTAAATGAAAATCGTGGATGCGCTTCTTAATATTTTCTCTTTCTTCTAATGAAATGGAATTAGGGCATTTGGTAACCAAAATAATATCGGCCCGTTGGATCCCCGAACTAGGCTCTCGTAATTTTCCCTTGGGCCACATAAAATCATCGATAAAAAGATTATGATAAGGTGTACAAACAATGTTGACCGTAGCATTCAAATGCTGGTGTTGAAAACCATCATCTAATAAAACATAGTCGATTTTGGAATCCATCTTATGGATTTTTTCAATAGCTTCTACCCTTTTTTCCCCAACAAATACCGGTAAATTTGGATAAGTATACAAATAGGTCATGGGTTCGTCTCCCCCGGTATCGGCTGAATCAACCTTCTTTGACAATTTTCTAAAACCTGTTGTTTTCCGACCATACCCTCGGCTGAGAACGGCTATTTTACCTTTAAATTTCCAATTTTCAATTAAAAAATGAACGAGAGGTGATTTACCTGAACCACCTAAAGATAAATTTCCCACTACAATGGTTTTGGGTTTATCAAAATAAACTGACTTAAACCAACCTTTGTGGTAAAAATAATTTCGAAGCGATAAAATAAGGTTTAATAGAATAGAAAGCAATTTTACTCAAGTTAAATCAATAAAAATTATCTATTCAATCGTAATTTTCCTGCATGAATAGAAAGCTTAGTTTCAAAATTATTATGATATAAAGAACCTGTACCCAAACCATGTTCCCTATTTATAGCATAATTAGCCGTAAACTGAGCGATGGCGTTAAGGCCGATATTTGATTCCAAAGCCGAAGTTATCCACCAAGGAATATTTTTTTCATCTGCCAATTTAATCCACTCATCGGTCTGCACAAAACCTCCTAATAGGCTTGGTTTAAAAATTAAATATTGTGGATTAATTTCGGATATCAAATTTATTTTATCATTAAATTTCCGGATACCAATCAATTCTTCGTCCAAAGCAATTGGCAAAGGAGTCTTTTCACATAATTTCGCCATTTCTTCTCTTTGATTTGGCATGATCGGTTGTTCAATCGAATGGAGGTCAAATTTGGCTAATTTTTGTAGTTTATCCAAGGCTTCATTGGGTAGAAAGGCCCCATTCGCATCCACCCGAACAATCAAATCTTTTTCAGAAAATTCTCTTCGGATCATGGATAAAATGGCGCATTCATCTTCAAAATGAATGGCCCCAATTTTCATTTTTAAACAGGTAAAGCCTGATGCTACTTTTTCTTTAATTTGTTGAATCATGAATTCTTTTTCACCCATCCAAATCAATCCATTGATTGGGATTTCCTTTTTCCCTTCCGAAAAATCATTGATAAAATAACGATCCCCTCCCCCCAGACAATAATTCAGAAAGGCCATTTCAAAAGCCATTTGGAAAGAGGCCTCCGGAATCGGATTAGACTTTAACCACAAAAGAAAAGTATCTAAATCCCTCGGAAAGCCTTTTTCTATTCGCTGCTTTATCCTATTATTAAAAGAATTCAGTAAATCTTCTTCAAATTCAGGACTTAATCCATACAAAGGCCCCGCCTCTCCTATACCCTTAATTTCTGGTTGTTCCTCATCCCACAACTCCAAAATATACGAATTTTTCGATCTGAGCACTCCTCTAGAGGTTCCAGCATCGAATTTGAAATCCAAACGATGATTAAAACAACGAAATTTCACAAATTATGAACTTTATAACACAAAGATGCGAAAAAAAATTTTTAGTTTTGTAGAAATAAAATTTGAACTTATGTCGAAAATGGATGATGCAATCATTGCAATATTAGAAAAACGTCTTGAATTAAGTCAGTTAACCTATGCCGATGAAAAATACGATGATATCGAAGAGGAATTACATGATTTAGAAGATGATTTCAATAATGAATATGGAACAGAATTAGAAAATCAATTAGATTCCATTCATGACCAATACTGTCCAAAATCAGACGTCCTCCTTCCAACTGCTTATCTTGCCAAAAACTTTGCCGTAGATGCTGATGGAAATGTCTCTATCTCACCAGAAGATGGTGTAGAAGTTGAATGGATTAAAGATCCTACCAAAGGAGCTCGTTTAGTTTTAGTCCCTTCTCCATCCAGATTCTTATTCATTTCTAAAGAAGGAATTGATGAAATCATGATTAGTGAAGAGTGAAGAGTGAAGAGTGAAGA
>CAZXZK010000130.1:0-2787 GCA_964645295.1 uncultured Cytophagales bacterium
GGAAACACATTGCCTCTCCGGCCAAAAACTCCGCTTGTAAAAGATTGAACATGTTTGTACGGATAATTAAGGAAGTACAAAATTAATCAAATTTATATATATCTGATTCTTTAATTCGAATATTATTATTGGCGTTTGGTCTAATTCTAAAATCTAGTTTTGCTGGAAATGGCGGATTACCAAGAAGGTCAACTTTTTGTATATTATTTAAGACCTGTTTTAGATCAAAATCAGATGTTTTTGAAATATTGAGTTTTGATGCACCATTTGAGTTTCGCTTAGAGATGTAACAACTTATTTGGTTCCATTGATTCAAATGAAAATCTGCCATATATTCATCAATAAATTGTTGTCCCTTGGGCTTTATTTTAACCTTAAAAAAAGCAGGTGGTGAATCATTTACATATTCAATAGAAATCCAATCAATCAGTTGAAAAACCGTCTTCCTGATATCGTCAAAATCAGCGTTAATTTTTGTCACTGTTGATATCTTCTTTCTGCTTTCCTTTATTTCGGTTTCGGTCGGATTATTATTTTCTTCTTCTTCAATCTTTTTATCCAGTACAGCTATATCATCCAGTAAAAATTGTCTTTTATTATTCATGGAATCAAGTTTTTCCATTACTTCTTTTATGATATTTGATTTTACTAACTGATTTGATAAGGCTCTTATAGCTTTAGTTAATTTTTCTACTTCTTTTTTTTCTTGATTCTTAATTCTATGTGTTTATCGATTAATCTCTTAGCTATTGGTAAATTATTTAATACTTGATTAGTAATTGGTTCTTTTTGAAGATACTGAATAACAAACGTTTCTAATTTGGGTAAACTTAATCCACGATTATCACACTTTGCATTAGGGTATACTTTTGACGAGCATTTATATGCATTATCGTTCCCTTTCAACCTTTTTTTCCCCCAATACTTATTACCACACCTCTCACAAAACACTAAACCGTTCAATAAATAATGATATTGAGCCTTTTTACCAACAGATTCCTTTTTGTTTATTTTAAGATTAGCTTGAACTTGGTTCCATAACTCTTCACTTACAATGGCAGGAACCTTTCCAATTATTGTTTCAACAATTATTTTACTTTTAACCTTTTGCCCATCAACGATATCTATTTTGTCTTTATGTACATTCCAAATTCTATCGCCTTTATAAATTGGATTTTTTAATATATCTGCAATAACATTTCCTCGCCATTTAACTGCAGATTTTTGGAACCTGACTAATTCACCGGTATATTTATTTTTCCTTTTAATAGCCCCTTTGTCTTTAAAGTTGCCACTAAACTTAGTAGGGATGTTTTGATTATTTAAATAATTTGCAATGCGATATGAACCAAAGCCGTCTAAAGACATCTTGAACATTAATCGAACAAATTCAGCTTCCTTTTCATCTATTTCAAATTTATTTTCATCACCTTTTTTGAATCCATAAGGTTTTAGACCATGGGTTTTCCCAAGTGCTGCCTTTCTTGCATTCGCATCTTTTACTTTAATTGAGGTTAGCTGGGTAGAATAATTATTAAATACAGAACTCACGTTTGAAACCATTCTCATTATAGGATCTTCTAAGTCATAAAATTTCCCATTTTCATAGTATTTAATGTCATTACTCAAGCAAAGTATTGTAAATACTTCCCATATATCTTTTTCCCTTTCTATCCTGGATTGATCTATACAATAGACTGCTGTGATTCTATTTTTTTTCATATCTGAAAAAAGCATAGCTAATCCCTCTCGCTCATTTTCATCTTTAGTGCCACTAATACCATCATCGACATATATAAAATAGTCAACTGAAAGCTCTTTGGCACATTTTATACCACCAGCCATTTGCGTTTCAAGAGTGTATTTATCATCCCTTGCTTTCGAAGTCCTGCAATATATTCCTAGCATGTTATAAATTTATAAATTTAATTGTTAGTTTGTACGGGTAATTAAAGTAGTTTATTAATTTTTTAATCAGATTTATGATTTCAAGCGATGAGATAAAAGATTTCTTGGATTTCAAAGTAAATCAATACAATATGCCCTCATTTATTGAATTTGATCCCATTAGTATTCCACACCAGTTTTCAACTAAAGAAGATATTGAAATATCTGCTTTTTTAACTGCCACCATAAGTTGGGGCAATAGGAAAGCAATTCTCAAAGCTGCAAATGAATTAATGACCCTCATGGGAAATAGCCCATTTGATTTCATAATGCATTCTAATTCTAATCAGATTTCTAGGGTGTCAGATTATTACTATAGAACATTTAATGGTTCAGATCTTGGCTATTTCATTTTATCCTTGAAGAATATTTATGAAAACCATGGTGGCTTAGAGTTGATATTTTCTAATAATTCAAATGATACCCTTCATGATTCCATAACTAGCTTTAGATCTATATTCTTTGAATTGCCTCACTTAGATCGAACAAGAAAACATGTCTCCAACCCTGAAAGCGGATCTTCTTCAAAGAGACTACACATGATGTTGAGATGGCTAGTTAGAAAAGACAATAATGGGGTTGATTTTGGTATTTGGAAGAATATATCACCATCAAGACTATCTATACCTCTGGATCTTCATTCAGGTAATACAGCAAGGAAATTAGGATTGTTAAAACGAAAGCAAAATGACATAAAGGCGGTGATGGAATTGGATTCTATTTGTAGATATTTCGATCCAGCTGATCCTGCGAAGTATGATTTTGCTCTGTTTGGTTTGGGTGTGAATGAGCAATTTTAATAAATGATATTGAAGTATTCTTTCAAATGAATACCATTAT
>CAZXZK010000131.1:0-1147 GCA_964645295.1 uncultured Cytophagales bacterium
TTCACTCTTCACTCTTCACTCTTCACTCTTCACTCTTCACTCTTCACTCTTCACTAATCAAGTAGTCTCTCAAGCTAGGAATATTATCTGTCCCAATATAATCAACACCTAATTTATTCAAAGTCATATAGGCTAAAAGTGTATTCGGACTGGCCCAAAAACGAACTTTTCTACCACGAGCATGAACTTCCTTAATATATTCCTGTATTTTTTTCTTCATGGAATCAGGCATGGGTTTTTGACCAGACCAAATGCCAAAATTCAATAAAGATCTACTTTCTAAAGGAACTCTTTTGGAAAATATACTTGGTACTATTTCTTCTTTTCTTCCATCAAAAAAAATCCAATCAGGGTATTTAATATAATCCTTTGGCTCCGGACGTTCTCCAGAAATCACTATTTTAAAATCCCTTTCTTGGAATAAGAATTTGTTTTCTTTTAACAAATCTATCAAAATTCTCAGGCAAGAATCAGGTTCATTTTTCAAATCTACTAAAAGTTGATGAAAATTGGTTGACTTATTTTTTCTCAATTCAGCAATCATGGGTTTTAAATAAAGATCTTCTATGGTTCGGTGAAATTCCACTTTATTTAAATCATGTGCGACCAATAATTTTCCATTTACAAAAAAAACATCCACTTCAATTGAACCAAAACCTGCCTTGTAAGATGAATAAAAGGGATGTTCCTGTAGATAATCATTATGGGAATGAGCCTTCCTCAATGATTCATTTTGAGAATATAAGGAGAAACAAAAAATAAGCTTCAAAAATAAGGCAAATCTCATGATTAGCTTTTTAAATGAATATTCAGCGCGGCTACCGCTACTCTTCTTTACTCAAATAATCCCCTGATTTAATTCGTGTATTTTCATCCACCGGACGATTGAATAAATAAGCATAGGATTCTTTCAACTCTCCGTTAATTTCTACTTCAACCTTTTCCCTGACAAACAGCGAAGCATCATGATTTTTCTCATCATATTCTTCATATTCGTCCAAGACTAATAATAATTTGACAGGATTTGAAATCTTATATAATTCTCCAATAACTTGATCTTTGGGATCGTCAGAAGGAATGATACCTGGATAATCGGCCACTTGATATAATTTACCCTGATAGTTGGCCATACCCAAGAATTCAGAAT
>CAZXZK010000131.1:1162-2026 GCA_964645295.1 uncultured Cytophagales bacterium
GCAAGGTTGCTTCTTGAAGATCCAATACTAAATCATCTTGTTCTACCACTGTGCCTTCAGACAAAACCACATTCCCAATAATTCCATCAAAAGGTGCGGAAACAATTGATTCCATTTTCATCGCCTCAATAACGTAAAGAGGGGCATTTTTCTTAACTTCCTCTCCTGGTTTTACCAAAATTCTAGACAACCTCCCTTGTAATGGGGCTCCAATATCTCCTTTATTTTTTGCTTTAATATGACTTGGTTTTTCAACCTTGATTTTTTTGTCGAGAACCTTAATTCTTCTTTGCTGACCATTCAACTCAAATGCAACATTTCGTAAACCAGATTCATCCGGCTCAGAGGCATACAAGAATTTAACAATAATGGTCTTTCCTGGTTCAATGGTGATTAAAACTTCCTCATCTTGCTTTAAACCATAAAAGAAAGCTGTTGTTGGAATAGCGGACAATTCTCCATAGGTATTGATTTTTTTATAATATTCTTCGTATACCTTAGGATACATTTTATAGGATAAATAAGACAAAATACCTTCCTGATGATCCGGAAACTTAATCTTAAATTCTTTATAATCCTTTTCAATATCTACTGCAGGAATAGCATCGTTCGGGCGGCCTGTAAAGGCTTCTTCTCCCTTTAAAACGAGTTCTTGTAATTGTTTAGGGAATCCTTGGTAAGGTTGGCCTAATCCTCCTTTAAAGAAATCTTTCACCGATTCTGGAAAAGATAAGGAAGCGCCTTTGGCATATACATCTTCGGCAGTTAAATTATTGGAAGTCATAAAAATGGCCATATCACCAACTACCTTCGAAGAAGGTGTCACTTTGATAATATCCCCAAACATTTTATTGGCTTCAATGT
>CAZXZK010000131.1:2036-2747 GCA_964645295.1 uncultured Cytophagales bacterium
CACGTAAATTGGTATATTGTCCACCCGGAATCTCATTATCATAAATCTCAGCGGTACCCGCTTTTAATTCAGATTCAAAAGGGGCATACCAGGTCCTAACAGCATCCCAATAATTAGAGTATTCGTTTAATTTGTTTAAATCAATCTGATTACCATGACCTTGGCTTTGCAACATCGCAACCATGGAATTTAGATTTGGTTGGGAGGTTAGTCCGGACATGGAAGCTAAGGCACAATCGATGATATCCACTCCAGACTCTACGGATTTCAAATAGGTAGCAGACTGGATAGATGCGGTATCATGCGTATGTAAATGGATCGGAATATCCACCACCTTTTTTAATTCTTTCACCAATAATTCTGCTTGGTATGGACGTAATAAACCTGCCATATCCTTAATAGCAATCATATGTGCGCCTAAATCTTCTAATTCACGACCTAAATTCAAATAATAATTTAAATCATATTTTGGATTAGTAAATACATCTCCGGTATAGCAAATAGTTGCTTCAGCAAGGCTGTTGGTTCTTTCTCGAACGGCCTTGATGGAAACCTTCATGGCTTCCACCCAGTTTAAAGAATCAAATATTCTAAAAACATCAATTCCTTTTTTTGCGGATTCTTCCACAAATTTTTCAATAAGATTATCTGAATAGGCCGAATAGCCTACAGCATTAGAACCTCTGAATAGCATTTGTAGAAGCATATTGG
>CAZXZK010000132.1:0-2631 GCA_964645295.1 uncultured Cytophagales bacterium
CCATGAATAAATTCATGGGCTAAAATCTATCCTTGCTTCCTGCCACTCTCCTTATAGGCTGTCCACCAAAATCGAGCGACCGACAAAGCAGATTCTTGGAGCCTTTTTTCGACCGTCTTTCCAACCTCTTTTTCATAGGCGTTAATAAATTCTTTGGTATAATACTGATACGTTCGCCCATTTCTCTCCACCGGATAAAATTTCGTTTCCGGCGTAAATCCTTTTGAAACCTCCCGTTCTTTATCCAATAATTCCTTCACCATCCCATTAGACTCCTCCAGAATTTTCCAAATCTCCTCATCCACATTTTTAATCATCCTATCCTCTGAATGAATATTAACCCAGTCCACCGATTCTGTTATGTTCAAATTTTCAACCACCAAAGATTCCCATAAGGCATGCGCCCCCTTCTGGCCCGTCAATTGTCCATCATAATTCTTCGTCGCATGCAATGGCACATGCGCATCCGATACATAATGTCCTAAATCTGCCGCATAATATAGAATGGAATCTGTATTATTCGCCCGAAAAGCTTCCACTAATTTCCGATAAACCCTCGGAACCTCCCACTGTACCAAGCCTTCTTTTTCAAATACTTCCAACCCGTATTTTTCAATGGCTAATTCCTTATCATGCGGTATCGCATGCAAATAATCCTCACCAAATACCGGTGCATCCATGTCTAAAAAATGCTTCGGCGCCTCGGTTTTATCCGCCTTTCTTCGCTCATCCGGACGAATCGAATTCTCCACCAAATAGGCTTTATTCGATTGAAATAAACTGACAATATCCTCCGATTCTCCGATTTTAAGAAGGATTTCCACAGCCATCCCTTGTAAGGTCTTATGGCCTGAATAACCCCAAGATGCCAATAAAATTCCAACCAATCCAATAATCAACGATTTTTTCATAAAAAAAGAAATTGAATCTTAAAAATACTTTAATATTTTTACATTATTCTAACATTTTAGAGACTAATTTATTTTCATGATCTCCAATTCTATGGATTCTCCTTTTTCTAATTCCCACTTAATCAAATCCCTTGCCCAAAAACACGGTTTTGCCTATTGTGGAATTTCTAAAGTAGCCTTTTTGGAAAAAGAAGCACCCCGACTAGAATCTTGGCTAAAAAAGGGATTTCATGGGAAAATGACTTATATGGAACGAAATTTTGATCTTCGTCTAGACCCCAGCCTCCTTGTCCCCGGTGCTAAATCCGTTATTTCCCTCGTAGTTAATTATTTTCCCCCAAAAACCGTTTACCAGAAAAATACCCATTATAAAATCTCCAAATACGCCTACGGAAAAGATTATCATAAGGTTCTAAAGAAAAAAATGAAGCTCTTATGGAAGGAGATTGAAGAGGCAATAGGAGGGGAGATGCATGGCCGCTATTTCGTCGATTCCGCACCCGTTTTAGAAAAAGCCTGGGCAGAAAAATCAGGCATTGGTTGGATAGGAAAAAATGCTAATCTAATCATCCCCAAAGCCGGCTCCTTTTACTTCTTGGCAGAATTGATCGTCGACCTAGAATTAAAGCCCGACGGACCAATCAAAGATTTTTGTGGGACCTGTACCAGGTGCATTGAGGCCTGTCCGACCGATGCCATCACCCCCTACCAAGTCGATGGATCAAAATGTATTTCTTATTTTACTATTGAACTCAAAGAAAATGTTCCCGCCTCCCTTTCCAAGGATTTTCAAGACTGGGTTTTTGGTTGCGATATTTGCCAGGATGTTTGTCCTTGGAATCGCCATGCCACTCCTCATCAAGAACCCGATTTCCTTCCTTCCGAGGAATTCCAAAACTATACCGATCAAGATTGGCAATCCATGACCGACGAATATTTCAACGAGATCTTCAAACACGCTGCCTTAAAACGAAAAAAACCTTCTTTTTAGAGCTATGAGCTATGAGTTATGAGTTATGAGCTATGAGTTATGAACTATGAGCTATGAGCTATGAGTTATGAGCTATGAGGTATGAGCTATGAACTATGAGCTATGAGCTATGAGTTATGAGCTATGAGTTATGAACTATGAGTTATGAGCTATGAGTTATGAATGCTAATAAATAAGTTAAATGATAATATTTTTTTTCTATTGAAATTTAAATAAATCAGATTTAACTTTCGAAAAAAAGATGAAGAACCCAAATTTAAGGACTAAAACTTATAATTTTGCAAATACAATTGTAAAAATTTGCTATTACCTGATTAATGAAAAGAAAGAATGGATTTTGTCTAAACAATTGTTAAGATCAGGCACATCAGTAGGTGCTTGTATACGGGAGGCTCAATTTGCTGAATCCACCAAAGATTTTATTCATAAACTTACTATATCTCAAAAGGAAATTAATGAAACCATTTATTGGTTAGAATTATTAAAGGATAATTATTTTATATCAAATGAAACATTCATAAGGTTAAATCAAAATGCTGTTGAAATTAGAAAAATTTTAACTTCAAGTATTATAACACTAAAGAAAAAAAATAATCAAGAAAATACTCATAACAGTTCCACTGCGGCTCATAGTTCATAGCTCATAGTTCATAACTCATTTCAGTTCCACTGCGGCTCATAGCTCATAGCTCATAACTCATAGCTCATAGCTCATAGCTCATAGCTCAT
>CAZXZK010000133.1:0-2604 GCA_964645295.1 uncultured Cytophagales bacterium
ATTTAGATTGGTTTATCTTATTTTCAACGATCAGCCTAGTGATCGGTTATGGCATTTGGAAAGGAAAAAATACGCAACATTCCCTTGATGGCTATCTACTAGCCAATAGAGATTTACCCTGGTACCATATCCTCCTTTCCGTCATGGCCACTCAAGCCTCCGCCATCACTTTTTTGTCGGCACCCGGACAAGCCTATACCGACGGCATGAGATTCGTTCAATTTTATTTGGGTTTGCCCATTGCCATGATCATCCTCTCCATCACCTTCATCCCGAATTATTATCAACTAAAAGTCTATACCGCCTACCAATATTTAGAATCACGTTTTGATGCCAAAACACGGATTCTTACCTCCTTATTCTTCCTCATTCCAAGGGCACTTTCCACCGGTGTTACCATCGCTGCCCCCTCCATTATCCTTTCCATCATTCTCGGTTGGAATCTTACCTGGACAAATTCCTTAACAGCTTTTGTGGTGACTACCTACGTGATTCTAGGGGGTTCTAAATCCATCTCCTATACTCAATTACTTCAGATGGCCGTCGTTCTAATAGGGATGGTTTTCGTCGCTTTTTATCTAATATACCAATTACCCGACCAAATCAATCTGAATAATAGCCTAAAACTGGCAGGGAACTTAGGAAAAATGAATGTGATCGATTGGAAATTCGATTGGAACAATCGGTATACTATCTGGTCAGGAATTATTGGAGGTTTCTTTCTACAATTATCTTATTTTGGAACAGATCAATCACAGGTGGGTAGGTATTTAACAGGACAATCCATCGATGCTTCTCGAAGAGGACTCCTTATCAACGGTTTGGTAAAAATTCCTATGCAATTTTTTATCCTTCTAATAGGGATTTTGGTTTTTACCTTTTATCAATTCAACGAAAGACCCATGTTTTTTAATGATAATGTAGCGAAATACTGGGTTCAAAATGAGCATTACCAAGATTTAGAATCTCAAAAAAAAGAAATTTGGAATGAAAAACAAGTTATTAACCAAGATTTATTGTCTGGAAATGCCAATCCTGCAATTCTCCAAAAAATACGAGCCAATCATGCTCAGGAATTAGAAGTAATCAACCAAGCAAAAATTCATCTTGAACAAGCCAACCCCAACCTGGAAATCCAAGATACCAATTATATATTCTTGCACTATGTCATCCAAAATTTACCCATTGGAATAATTGGATTCTTAATTGCCATGATATTACTCGCCTCCATGGGTTCCATGGCCTCGGCTTTTGGTTCCTTGACCTCCACGAGCATGGTCGATATCTATCAGCGGTATGTAAAACCCGGACAAACCGACCAGCATTATTGGTGGGCATCTAGAATATCCACTTTATTTTGGGGCATATTTTGCCTGATTATTGCCGAATATGCCACTAAAATGGGTTCTCTTATAGAGGTGGTGAATATTCTAGGTTCTTGGTTTTATGGAACGGTCCTGGGGGTATTTCTTTGTGCTTTTTATTTTAAAAAAACCACGGGTACACAGGTATTCTGGGCGGCAGTAATGGCAGAATTCGTGGTAATTTATGCCTGGTATGAGGAATGGATTTCCTTTTTATGGTTGAATGTCTTGGGATGTCTCTTGGTTATCGTATTAGCCTCCATATTGCGTCTGTTAGGTTTTGGTACCAAGTAGGATTTTCACGGATGATTTCTATTCCAAACCAACGAGGACCAACAGGATTTTCAAAATAGGCGGGTTGTGCCTTGATGGAATCAACGACATTCATTCCTTCTATCACCTCGCCGAATGTCACGAATTGTCCAATAAAAGGTTTAGCTTCCTCCGTATTGGTAACAATAAAGAATTCCGTTGGGGAGGAACGTTTATCCGGATTACCATCAAAATACCTGGCCATGCAAATTTTACCTCTTTCGGGAATATAATCCTTTAAGAATTCTGCAGGGATGGTATAATCTAAGCGGTCATCGAAATATCCCCCACCTTGAATAGCCGAAAAACCCACATTTCGGTAAAAAGGACGTTCATCAAAATAACCTTTACGGACTAACCGCAGGAAATTGGTGGTAGCGATGGGTGTTCTATCTGAAAGTTGGACAATAAATTCTCCGAGATTGGTTTTGAATTTAATTTTATGGTCTGGATAGTCTTCTTTTAGAGCTAATAATTCTTCTTCTACGCTATCCGGATTAATGGAATAATCGGTTTTGCAGGATAAAAAAAGCAAGGGAAGAAGGAATAAGAATTTTTTCATAAGGTAAATTTAAAAAAAAGGGCAGAAAAAATACCGACCTTTTTAATAATCACTAATACTACTAATGAAAACTAACCGAAGTTTTCTTTTAATTGATAATAATATACCCTACCGTTACCGCACTACTTGCATTGGAAGAACGAATAGTAAAACTCTCACCTGTTACTTTGGCCGAAACGGAAATAACTTCATCTGTTGATTCCTGTGGTGTTAAAATGATGATACTATTCTCTGAAACATTGGTATTGTTAACTACTATAGTTTGACCTGCCAAGGTAGCCGTCCCTGCCGTGGTGGTATTAATTTTACCGTTTATTTGAAGATTTCCACCAATTTGTGTATTTCCACCCACATTTAATTTATAAG
>CAZXZK010000134.1:0-2585 GCA_964645295.1 uncultured Cytophagales bacterium
CGGCAGCCGCGCTGTATGAGCTATGAGCTATGAACTATGAGCGGCAGCCACGCTGTATGAGCTATGAGCTATGAACTATGAGCGGCAGCCGCGCTGTATGAGCTATGAGCTATGAACTATGAGCGGCAGCCACGCTGGGAAGAGTGATAATTAAGAATTAAGAATTAAGAATTAAGATTTAAAATTTAAGATTTAAGAATAAAATTTCATAGTTCATAGTTCATAGCTCATAGTTCATAGCTCATAGTTCATAGTTCATAGTTCATAGTTCATCAGTTTTTCATTGGATGAAAATCTCGAATTATCTGACTTAAATAGGACCGATCAATATGCGTATAAATCTCCGTGGTTAGAATCGATTCATGTCCTAACATTTCTTGAACAGCACGTAAATCTGCCCCCCCTTCAATTAAATGAGTGGCGAAGGAATGTCGGAACGTATGAGGTGAAATAATTTTTTTTATTCCCGCTTTTTCAACTAAATCTTTAATGATGATAAAAACCATAACCCGGCTTAAAACCCCTCCCCTACGGTTTATGAATAAATAATTCAAGGCTGAATCCTTGACTGGGTAGGTCGGACGAACATGTTCTAAATACAGATTTAAATAATATTTTGCATCTTTTCCCATGGGAACAAATCGTTCTTTATCTCCCTTTCCTCGCACCTTCAAAAAATCCATATCCTCATATACATCCGAAAATTTCAATCCGATTAATTCTGAAACACGCAAACCAGAACCATACAATAATTCCACCATGGCCCGATTGCGAACCCCTTCAGAAGTTCTTAAATCATTCATCTCTAATATCCTTATAACTTCCTCGTATGACAAGGTACATGGTAATTTACGAGCAATTTTGGGAGTTTTTATATGAAAAATAGGATCATGTTGAATCAATTTTTCATCATTTAAAAATTGGAAATAAGATCGTAAACTGGATACAATTCTTGACTGGGAACTTGCCTCAATTCCTAATTCAGCCAAATCCTTTAGATAGGCTATAATATGCTCTTCTTCAATGGCCAGGTCCTCCCAATCCTCCTTAATCCCTAATAGATATTCGGTAAATCGCTTGGCATCTCGAACATAAGCCAGATAGGAATTTTCGGATAATCCTCTCTCCAATTTTAGATAAATCTCAAAGTCTTTGATGGTTTCTTCCAACATTTTACCAAGTTAAAGATATTTTTTTATCCTATTTTCAATTTTGATTTTTTTTGATTATTTTGTTTAAATCGAAACAATTTAACAACTAATCAAAATTAAACCACTATTAAAATGAATAATCCAGTAATTATCATCCATAAAAAGGACTCTAAGAGTTTTTTTGGATTCATGAAAAATTATCCATTTATTGCCGCTCAAGCGAAGTCTTTCCCTGAATTTAAAAAAAAAATTAAAGCTATATTTTCGATTCATCGCCATAGAATTCAAGAAGGAAATTTTGAATTTATTAAAATGAACTTTAAATGACATTTCAAGAAATAATTATTCATTTGGAGGAATCGGATTTTTATGATGAAGGATATATTATTCATGCCTGTAATATTCTGGATATTCCAATTCCCAGAAATTTAAAATACAATTCCAAAAATTATCATGATTTTTTGGAACAAAATGATTTACTTTGATTTCAACCTTTAATTCTCTAATTTTACTATAGTCTATATTCTGAAACTATGGCAAAAAAGGAAATATTAATCATCAATGGCCCAAATCTCAATTTATTAGGGAAAAGGGAACCTGAGATTTACGGGACAGAAGGCTTTGAATCTACCTTAGTAAGATTACAAGAAAAATATGGAAACTTTGCTAATATTTCCTATTTCCAGTCGAATCATGAAGGTGAAATCATCGATGAAATCCAAAATAATGGGTTTTCCGTGGATGGGATCATCATCAATGCAGGAGGCTTTACCCATACCTCTGTCGCCATTGCAGATGCTATTGGATCAATCACCTCACCAGTACTTGAGGTTCATATATCGAATATTCACGCGAGAGAAGCCTTTAGACATCATTCCTATTTAAGTCCAAAATGTAAAGGAACCATTTTTGGGCTTGGTTTAAAAGGCTATGAATTGGCAGTTTTAGCTTTGATTTAATCCAATGATTTCATTTTATCCGGGTCCTTCTAAGGTTTATAGCCAGTCCCTGGATTTTATTCAGGAGGCCTATGAATTAGGAATTCCTTCCTATAACCACCGCTCTGCGGTCTTTATGGATATTTTTCAGGATATTCAATCTTTAGTAAAAGATCGTTGGAATCTACCAGCGAATTACCAAATTGCCTTTACCTCTTCGGCTACGGAGGCTTGGGAAATTTTTATCCAATCCTTTTCCAAAAAAAAGAGACTAAACCTTCATTCAGGAGCATTCGGAGAAAAATGGGGGAATTATTATCCTGAAAATTGCCTGAATCAATCAATTCAAGAACTGTCTATTCCCCGATTAGCTTTTGATACTATCTCTATGGTTCATTCTGAAACCTCCAATGGATCCATGAATATACCGAATAGAAAATTCTTTGGAAATGCCATCGTAGCAGTAGATGCCACTTCCTCGATGGGAGGTATGACG
>CAZXZK010000135.1:0-2582 GCA_964645295.1 uncultured Cytophagales bacterium
CTCTGGTGTAAATTGAGGATGGACTGGAGCCAAACTACCCGACTTATTTTTGAGTGTAAGGTTGTCTAAATCCAGTATATAGGGGACTATATGACTCTTGCCTTCAATTTTATCGATGGCAACCAAAATATTATTTGGCTTAATATCAAAATTACACAACTCTAAATCTATTTCTACACCTCGATGATCTCTTAAATTATATATTTTATCAAAAAATACAGTGAGGTAATATGCTAAAATAAATCGATTTTTCAAGCCGCCCGGATAATATACAAATGAGTCCCGCCATTGTGTATAATTTGACCAATTTTTATATTTATGAAATGCCCCTTTGAAATCACGAGCCATGATAATCTGGGTTAGATCAATTCCATTATTAACGGTATCCATGGTAAACCCTACAGTTCTTCCCATTCTATCCCTAACCAAATCCAGAGGCCAAGAACCCACTGATTTAGGTATTTTACCGAAATTAACAGTGAGTGAGGCTACACTTGAAAGTTTATTTAACTGTTCAATCCGCTTTGCCAGGGTGATTTCTCTTGATAAAAAATCAGGTTTAAATATTTTTACAGCCTTAGTTTTATCAAGGGCATTTAAATAAACAGTCGCAGCCCCTCCCTTTCCAAGCTCATTACCTAGCCGTATCGATTGATTTCTTGAATTGGAATACATTATAGCGTTATAATTTGTAAAAAAGAATTAAGGTTTTATCATCATCTAATAAGGGATTGCTGATACTTTTTAATTCTTTTATCTCACCATTTAACTCGTATAAACCATTTTCAACTAAATTTTTTAGTCTGTTATTTACTTCCTCATCTGAATTAGCCTCTTTAAGGGATTTAACAAGTCCTTCAAAAAAGGGATTATAGGGCTTATTGTTGTCATAAAATGCTTCATTACCTAAAACATCGTCATATATGCCATTTTGAGATCCCTTTTTACTCCAATCAATAACAAAGTCCTGACACCCGTCAGTAGACGCAAAAAAATACTCAACCAATTCAGGAAATTCAGGAATTACAACATAGGATCTAAATATTCTTTCCCAACCTTGTTTAACAAGGAAGTAAGTAGCGCCTGCGGTAAATGTCATAAAAGGAACAATAAGTTCCTTAGAGGAGGTGTCGCTGTAACCTGAGCGCCCATCACCTATATTTCCGGAAAGAAATCCCCACTCTGTTTTTATAACTAATATTAACGTACAATATAAATCATCAGGTTTTATATTGTCATTTTTTGCTTTATCCAAAAGAGCATTCCTCACCTCTGTAAATAAATCAAGACAAGTAATTTTCCACCTTTCTTCAATTATAGCTAAGTCTGCAGGCTTCTTAGAATAAAAAGATAAATCTATCGATTGAAGTAATGTGAATAAATAATTCACGCAGAAATTGGAAGCCAGATGAGATTGCTTTGAAGAACCAGCACCATCAGAAACGACAATGACATGATTACCATTAGATAAAATTCCACCTATTCCGGCATCCTGACAGGGAATAGGAGGTTCGCTTTTCTTATGCGAATGACCCTGCACAGATACTTGACCCAATTTAAACGCCATAGGAAAGGTTTTCTAAGTGCCAAGATCAAAAGTAACCGCTTGAGCAACATCTGTTGACATCTGAGCAGTCTGAGCTCCGCCCTGATTTATCGCACCAGAAATACTTGAACTGACAAAGGCAAAGACTTCCGCAAATTTTGATACATCTTTCATTTGCCATGCCTTTGCCTGATTCTTTAATCTTTCATCAGCCGACTGCACAGCCAATTTAGCTAATAATTGCATGTCGGCACCTTCAACTCCAAATGGAATAAAAACAAACTTTTTATTGTCAGCCATTTGCTGAATTTGCTGATCAAGTGTCTCAATTTCTTCAGGAGTATTGGTTGGAGCACCATCAGTGAATAATACAATGAAGGGTCTGTAGAATTGTTCCCCGTTTGATCTATAGAATTGCTTACGTTCCTCAACTATCTCCATTGCTTTATTCATGCCTGCAACAACATTTGTAATTCCACCAACAACCAGAGATGGCATATTTGTATCAACAGAAATTAAATCAATGGGCCTCTCAACACGCGCGTCATCATCAAAACATACAATTCCAACTTCGAGGCGCTGTGATAAAATCGGATCACATAGAATATCTTCTTTCAATTTAACAAGTGCCCTGTTTAATTCATCAATTGGAGATCCTGTCATTGAGCCTGAAGTGTCCAACAGCAAAACTACCGGACATTTTTGATCTTTATTACGAGCTTGTTCCATAAATTTTATTATACTTTAAAAAATTAAAAATGAATAACTCATTTACCACCAATTCGGTTTGGAACCAATCCAAATATAGTCACCGGATTGTACTTTCGATTTAATATATCCTCTCAAATCCGAATCCTCCATGACATTTTCACCGCCATCTAGGCTAAATCGATGACCTGCCGCTTTGATTTTTTGGATTGCCTCTGAAGCAGATTCTGCCTCAACAACACAATAAACAGAAGAAAAGGTGCCTGTACTTACTTTTCCACGATAATTTTTTTTCACGAAATATTTTTTAGTAATTAAATTTAAAAAC
>CAZXZK010000136.1:0-665 GCA_964645295.1 uncultured Cytophagales bacterium
ATTCTTTTCGCATTATTAATTTCGTTTGAAAAAAATTTCAATAATAGAAGTTCATCATTATCCAATTTATCTTGAAGTAAAGGCTCTAATGAAGAAATAAATTCAAAATAGGAATTTGAATATTCCACATATAAATAGGGATCTCTTGAACCATATTGAATAAAATCCATCATTTTAGGAATTCTACCTATCTTAAATTTTAAAGCCTCATAATCAGCTTTTAGGTCTTTCCTTAAAGAGAAATTCGATGAATCAATGGATTGAAAGATTTTTTCTTTTGAAATCTTATCAAAATTTATGGTTGAAGTTCCAGGTATTAAATTACTTCCTTGAGAAATTAATCGTCGAAGATTATCTTTATTGAAGGATTTATCACCAAATAGAGCAATTGGTATCAAATAATTATTAGAATAATTCCCGATAAAATCAATGACAGTCAAAAATTCTTTCCCTTCAGCCTTTCTTAAACCGCGACCAAGCTGTTGAACGAATATTATGGCAGATTGGGTAGGTCGAAGCATGATAATTTGATTGACTTTTGGAATATCAATACCTTCATTAAATATATCAACAGTAAAAATATAATCAATTTTTTCTGATGGATCTTCTGATTCTAATTTTTGAATGGCCAATTCCCTATTTTGTTCTGAATCCTCACCCGTCAG
>CAZXZK010000136.1:675-1364 GCA_964645295.1 uncultured Cytophagales bacterium
CCTCTATTATTGAATTTTGACGACAATTCTATTGCCTCTTCAATTTTTGAACAAAAAACTAAACCTCTAATTATTTCTGAATCTGCATTATACAAATTAGCTTTTTCAATAATGCGCTCAACTCTTTCATCTGAAGTCAATAATTTAAAATCCGCTTTTTCTTCAATTTCCTTTCCATTGACAATTAAGTCGGTCACCCCAAAATAATGGAAAGGAGAAAGAATTTCGATATCCAAAGCATTTTGTAAGCGAATTTCATAGGCAATATTATGATCAAAATGGTCATAAATATCATATCCATCTGTCCTTTCTGGGGTAGCAGTCATACCCAATAAAAATTTTGGTGCAAAGTAAGACATAATACTCTTATAGGTATCGGCCCCAGAGCGATGTGATTCATCGATAATAATATAATCAAAATGCCTTTTTTCAAAAATTTCCAAATTTTCTTTCTTTGAAACAGTTTGTACAGTTGAAAAAATGAAATCCGCTTCAGCTTCTTTTTTAGAACCCGAGAAAAGACCTAAACTTCTTGAATCTTTAAAAATTCTCCGAAAAGAATTCATAGCAGCTTTGGCAATATTCACTCTATGAACAATAAATAGAAGTTTTTTGGGATTAAATTCTTTTACATCAAAAGCAGAAAGAAAGGTTTTACGTGTACCTGTAGCAGAAATTAATAATGCCTT
>CAZXZK010000136.1:1475-2359 GCA_964645295.1 uncultured Cytophagales bacterium
CTGCACTTTGTCTTCGCTGTTTTTCAACTTCCTGCTGAATATTTCGTATAAGGGAATATTCTTTATTATATTCTAAAATCCATTCTGAAGTGACCTTTATGGCACTATTAAAGTCACTTTCAAATTGACTTAATGCATTATTTATAATAAGGCTATTTCTTTTCGCGCTTATTTTAAGGTTTAATTCTTCATTTGAGCTAAGTGCATTTTCAGTAAGGTTACTTGAACCAATAATTAAATCATAGAATTCGCCTTTATTACGAAATAAATATCCTTTGGAATGAAAATTTCCAGTGGTTTTTATTTTTAAATCGACATTGGTAAAACTTAGTAAATCTTTAAGGGCATGAGGTTGCGTGAAATTCAAATATTTTGAAACAAGAATTTTACCTTTAATATTACGATCTTGAAGCTCTAATAAGGTTTGTTTCAAAGATTGAAGGCCCCCTTGGGTAAGGAAGGCAACAGAAAACCAAAATTCTTCACAATTCTGAAGTTTACCTTTAATTACTTCTCCAACTTTTAGATTGGATGATTTATCATTTATAACCAGTTTGGGGACAAATTCACCAAAATTATTGCCTGATTTTTCTACAAAACCAAAGTGCAAATCATTGATAAAAACTTGTTCCTGACTATTTTCCATTCAGCGCTATTAATTTATGAACGATGGGAATATCTGCCTCTGCCCAATCCAATGGACTAAGTTCATTAATAGATAAAAGTTTATAAGATAAATGTTCCCTTAGAATAAGTTCTTGAAAATTGGGACAATTACATTGAAAAACATTCATTGTTACTTCAAAATCAGGGTATTGGTGGTTTACCACAATAAATTTATTTAAATTTTGAATTATTAGATTTAATTCCTCTTTTATTTCTCT
>CAZXZK010000137.1:0-2339 GCA_964645295.1 uncultured Cytophagales bacterium
TTCTTTTTTTTAATAATTCATTCCGTTTACTCTCAAACAGTTATTATCAATGGGTTTTTAATGGATAGTTTGAATAGTGAAAAAATTATTGATGCAAGTATTACAGATTTACATACAAATACGACAATTCTATCCAATTCTTTTGGATATTTTAAACTCAATGTAGATCAACTACCTGTAAATTTGCAAATTTCTCATATTTCTTATGGGAAAAAAATAATTGAAATAAAAACCGAAGACCTGCTAAAAATATATTTACAACCACTGAATTTTTCCTTGGAAGAGGTGGTAATCCATCATCAAAGAGGAATTTCCTCAAAAGCAAATTCAATGGATATAGGTAAATATTCCATCTCTTCAGAAAAAATAAAAAACTTACCTGTTTTTTTAGGAGAACAAGATCCAATTAAATACCTACAGCTTCTTCCAGGTGTTTCTACCTCTACGGATGGTTTCTCTGGGTATAATGTAAGAGGAGGTTCTTATGACCAAAACTTAATTCTCATCGATGGAATTCCCGTATATAATATTAACCATATCCTGGGTTTTGTTTCTGTCTTAAACCCCAATTCAATATCTTCCATGACTTTTTATAAAGGCAATATTCCCGCACGATTTAGCGGGCGATTGTCTTCCGTATTGGATATAAACCTA
This sequence comes from uncultured Cytophagales bacterium, assembly GCA_964645295.1. Taxonomy (GTDB): domain Bacteria; phylum Bacteroidota; class Bacteroidia; order Cytophagales; family Spirosomataceae; genus CAZVFE01. The sequence continues at coordinate 655 of CAZXZK010000137.1, forward strand.
AAAGAAGGAAATATGAATAAATGGAATGGAATTGCTGGTTTAGGGCCTGTAACTTCTCGAATAAATTTAGATGGACCCCTCATAAAAAATAAAACATCTTTACACTTTTCCGCAAGAAGGTCTTGGTTAGATTTATTATCCTCATCACTTGCCACCAATAATAATTCCACTATTGGATTTCATGATATAAATTTTAAAATCAATCATAGTTTCTCCCTAAAGGATAAATTCTATTTAAGTTATTATCAAGGAAAAGATAATTATACTTTTAAACTTGGAGATGCAAATTCATCCAACGAAAAATCTGGTTTTGAATGGGGAAATAATACAATTGGCCTTAGATGGAATCATTTATTCAATGAAAATATTTTTGGTAACCTTTTGCTGTATAAGACAAACTATTACTATAATTTCTTTATTAGAGAGGCCACCACTACTTCCAATTTCCGTTATAATATCTCCACCAATATTGATGATATAGGATTAAAATATGATTTTGATATATTTTCAAAAAGGAACAATTCCTTCAAATCAGGCTTTCAACTAATTCAACATTATTTAAAACCCCAATACACCAATATTTCACTTGATAGTCTTGCTTTAAACTCCAAAAATATTGCAGATTATAATGGAATTGAAAGTAATATTTACACCGAAATTGAAAAAAAAATAATCAAAAATACCTTTTTAAATACAGGATTAAACGCTTCAATATTTAAAACCGAAAGTAAAAATTATATTTTTTTTCAGCCAAGAATTGCTTTAAAATATAACCTTTCAGAAGAATCTTCCATAAAAGCTTCCTACAATAATCATGCCCAATTTTTACATTTATTAACCAATGGAACTTTTACAACATTCGATGTATGGGTTCCTTCAACAAATAATATTCAGCCAGAAACGAGCAATAGCTATTCCGTTGGGTATTATAAAGATTGGGATCAAAAAGGCTTTCATTTAGAAATAGAATTGTATCATAAACGATTTAAAAACTTAACTGAATATAAAGAAGGAATATTAACCACAGGTAATGCCTTGGATAAAAATTGGGAAAATTTAATTACCCAAGGATATGGTGAATCCAACGGATTTGAGGTCCTATTAGAAAAAAATATTGGAAAATTAACTGGTTTATTATCTTATACTCTTTCCAAAACCGAAAGAAAATTTTCTGAATTGAATAAAGGAAAACCTTTCCCCTTTAAATACGATAGAAGAAATATCTTAAATCTTAATTTCAATTATCTGTTAAAAGAAAATAAAGCCTTGAATTTGGTTTTATCTTTAAAATCAGGACAAAAAATTACAATCCCAGAAGCGATTTTTCATAACCCTTCTATCTTAGAATATTTAACTATTTCTAACCTAAAAAGTGATAATCTTGTTCCAATAATAAACCCAAATTTAATCTTGGGTGCTTATGATAAATTTGGTACCTATATAATTGGAAATCAATTTAATGATTATTTAAATTATTCAAGTAGAAATAATTGGTCCTATCCAACTAATTTCAGGTTAGATTTAAGTTATAAAATAAATAAAAAATTAGCAAAAGGGGAAAGAGCCTGGATTTTTGGAGTTTATAATATTACGAATTCAAAAAATATACTATTCATTGATCAAAATTACAATTACGGAAGTTCATCAATCAATTATTTTCCTGCAATGCCTTTCTTCACTTACGA
>CAZXZK010000138.1:0-2308 GCA_964645295.1 uncultured Cytophagales bacterium
ATATTGTGGATGATTCCAACCCAAGGTCTGGAATGCACTTTGGAAACCATGTAACAAATGGTAAGCCAAAGAAATGCAGCCTAGTACATAAATTACCACAGCCAGAGGATTTTGGAATACTAATTGCATTTCGTTGAAAAGCGTATGTTCCTCAGTAATTCCCCCCGTAATTCTAGATTCAACCCAAAAATGTTTTAGGTGAACAACCAAGAAAATTAAAAGAAGGGATCCTAATAAACCCATGGAACGGGAATACCAGGTACTATTGGAAGCCCCATCCACCATGGCATAAGCAACAGGTCTTTTCTTTTTATTATTTAACCATAATTGCAAACCATTATAGATATGGAGCAATAAGCCAATAAATAAACCTATTTCCAAAGTCCTGATTAATAGATTTGTTCCCATAAACTCAGCAGCTTCATTGAAAGTTACTCCTCCGTCGTTTAGGAAAATAGCCGCATTAATTGCGCAGTGAACAATTAAAAATAGGATTAAAGAAATCCCTGTAATAGCCATTATTAGTTTTTTACCTAGGGATGAATTTAAAAAAGCGGATAGCCAATTCATATTTTTTGGTTTTATCAATTAGTTTATACCTTTACTAAAGGCTTACGGATTGCAAAATTACTATTGAAAATTTAGTCTATCAAATTATTAACTAAAAAATCAGAAAATTTTATTTTTTACGTTTGATTTATTAACTTTCAATTTATCAAAAATGTTTTATGCCACGTAGTAATAAATTTTATCTCTTTCTCCTTGGATTTTTCTTTTTGATGCTTCCTTTAATTTCTTATCCCTCTCATTTAAAGGGGGGAGAAATTACGGTTAAAAGAATTTCAGAAAAATCCCTGACTTTTGAATTTACTTTAATTACTTATACCGAAAATAATCGTGCAAATGCCGAGCAAAATGAAGTAAATTTTTGTTTCGGCGATGGATCTGGGATTTTTAAGGCACCTCGATGCTGTGGTACACCGGTGGATATTGGTAATGGGACCATGAAAAATATTTATAAAATTACCTATACCTATCCAGCCCCTGCTCTTTCCTATAAGGTCTCAGTTGCCATTCCCAATAGAAACGATGGAGTAAGAAATATATCGAGTTCTGCAAGTGTTTCTTTTTATGTCGAAACTACCTTTTCAACAAATTCCGGACTGGGCCTAAATACCACACCCATTTTCTTGAATCCGGCCGTTGACTTAACAGCCCAAGTTGGTCAATTATACATTCATAATCCAAATGCTATTGATATTGAGGGTGATAGTTTGGCCTACCGAATGTCTGTCTCAAAATTTGGTAATCAGGATAAATGTGGAGACGCCAATAGAGGACAAGTTGCCCCAGGTTTTGTTCAACCAAATGAAAGTTCCTCCCTGCCATCCTCTTTTACCATTGATCCTTATTTGGGTGATTTGAAGTGGGACGTACCGCGAGAGGTAGGTCGTTATAATTGTGCCTTTATTGTTGAAGAATGGCGAAATGGTATTAAAATTTCAGAGACGGTGAGGGATATGCAAATTGAGGTAAGAGATATGAATAATAGCCGACCTATTTTAACAATCCCTGAAGATGTTTGTATTACAGCAGGAGAGCGACTTGAAAGGATCATAACGGCCATAGACCAGCCTTCTCCAAGTGGTGGTCGATTAGATTTTTTATCAATTAGTAGTACTTCCAATATTTATGATCAAGGGGGGGATAATGATAATTTTATTTCTCCATCTTATGCTTCTTTTAAGGCAAATGAAAGACAAGAAAGCCCGGCTTCAGGGGTTTTCTCCTGGCAAACAGATTGTGTTCATATCCGAAAGGCTCCTTATGATGTTTTATTCAAAGTCTTAGATATTCCACCAGTCACTATTGAGGGAGTGGTTTCCTTAGTCGACTCAAAAATTTGGCATATTCGTGTTCAAGCTCCTGCTCCTAAAGGATTAAAAGCCAAGGTACTTGGCCCGAATGATGGGGTAGAAATTTCATGGGAAGATTATTCCTGCAATCTTTTAAACGCTAAAATGCAAATTTATCGTAAAATTGGAGATTGTGAAGACCTTAGTCCTCAATGCCTTTAGGAACGGTAACAGAACGTCTTGCTTGGTTAGTATCGGTGAACGTAAGATCTACTGTGGCAACTGCAGACTTAAACGATCTAGGAACATAATTCAATTCTTTAGCGTGAGATACAACTGAGTCTCTAAGAACAGCAGTATCAAGGAACATTTCTGAACCAATCATGTTGAGATAAAAGGCATTGTGGTATGTATTGAACGATAGGATGTCTAGGAGAACACTCATGTTCGAT
>CAZXZK010000139.1:0-2292 GCA_964645295.1 uncultured Cytophagales bacterium
CTATCAAAGCAGATTTTTTAATTTATTTGCATTCCACTAACCTTTTAGAGAATTTAAAATTAGATTTAATCAAGAAAATAAAATCAATAAAAGACATTCCTATTTTAACGATCATTCCTAAAAATGAAAATCTACTGGAATCTGCGTTTCAACATGGTGCGGATGAAGTCATCTTTGCCCCTTTCTCTCAGCAAGAATTTATCATTCGTACCCAAGCTTTGTTGAAAAGAAAATTTCAAAAAATTCAAACCAAAGAAAAATTAATTCAAATCCAAGATTTGATTCTTGATACAGATAAATATCAGTTAACGCGGGGAAAGGTTGTATTACCTGTCACCAAGCTAGAATTCAATATTCTCCTTACGCTTGCAAATCACCCAGATAAAGTATTCATGAAAAAAGAATTATATGAAATGATTTGGCAGGATCATTATTATGACAATGGCAATGTGCTTAATGTTCACATTCGACGTTTACGAAAGAAAATTGAAATCAATCCAGATCAACCACAAATCATCGAAACAAAGTGGGGCATCGGTTACAAAATAAATTTAACTAAAAAAGTGGTCTAAAGACCACTTTTTCATACTTTCTTTTAATGAGGCCGCGGAGGATGGGAACCCGGCTTTAGAGGACCTTGTCAGAGGGATCTCTTACGGAATCTCAACCATCTACCTAAGCTAACGAATCTAATTCTGCTAATCTAGAACGATGGTCTTAAGTAATTCCCATCCTCTAATTCCATTATAAAACCCGAAACTGAAAAGTATAGTCCTATGGTCAAAATATTTTAAGAAGTTTTGTTCGTACTTTTTCGAATCCACTGAAAAAACCAAATAATTGGCAATAATGTCACAATGAGCATCGAAATTGCAAGTGCAAACCATTTTAAGGCACTAATGGACACCCCAATAATTACTAAAAAAGGCAACTCAATTGGATATAAACTAACCAGAATAGTGAATACGATATTCTCAACATAATCGAGTAACGTCGCCACTAAAGGCAAGAAAACAACGGAGTTTCTTATTTTGGTTTTACCAGAAATAAAAATATTCAAAGTTGAAAATAGAGGTAGGCCGTAAACCATTGGCCATACGAGATCAAATGTCCACCTTTGCCAAAGATAGTAAGCTCTACCACTATCTCCATAACTAGCAATAATTGGATAAATTAAAGATGGATTAAAAGAAAAGTTTGTATCAATTGATTCGGTGAGACCTTGTTCATAAGTTGCCATCGATACTGCGGGTAGAATGGCAACCATAAAAAATACAAATACGAACCAAGTTGCCAATATAAATCCTGGATGCATTATCAATTTTTTTATAAACTTATTCATTTTATTATTGTACATTTCATGAAGAAAATAAAAAAGTCACATTAATTAGACAATGACTTTTAAGAAAGTTATTTCTTAACTGGTTTTGCGGGAGCAGCAGGAGCTTTTGCTGGGGCTGGTGCTGGTTTTGCCGCTGGTTTTGGAGTGGCCATGATGTACACCTCCTATCAACTTCATTTATACGCTTATTTAGACTATTTGTTTCTAAATCGCATCTGTGAAAACATGGTGGTAAAAAACAACTATTATGACGATGTTTTTTGAAGGGTTTCTCCAACGATAAAGAAGAGACTGATTAGAAATGCTCCCAACCCAATCATCGTTGCTTGATAGAGTAATTTTGACGTACCGATTAAAAATTGAAATGGACTACCATTCCCATAATTCAATAACAAAAAGTCTTGGTTTGTAAAAGTGTTGACGATCATCGCCACAACTGCAAAGATTCCTGTAACGATAAGAGCTTTTGTGATGTCACTTATTCTAGGTTTATAGTACCCTAATTTAATTAATGCTAATGGTGAGGCAAGCATAATTCCGTGAAAAAGAAAACTTGTAAGTTCAACTAAGTTGTTTTGAATTGGAAACCAAAATAATTCCACCCCGAGAATATTAGTAGGGATTAACAAAGCAATGAAACCTGCAAGCATCACGGTTGAAAATGCAGCAGGCATGATCCACGTTTTAATTTTTGTATTGCTAGAATTTATTGTCAAAATCGGATAAAGATAAAGCGGTAAAGAACAGAGATTAAGTGGTAATTGATAGATAGCGAGTGTTCCATCTCTCACCACAAGAAATATTAAGCGTACAATTTCAATCAACAAAAAGAGAGTAGTAAATAATGTTAAATATTTTTTTTGAATTTTAATATTGGTGTTTTTCGGAATAAAAAAAAGAAAAATAAAAATGAATAACAAAATAAATCCCGTTCCAAACAAATGTTTTTC
>CAZXZK010000140.1:0-2218 GCA_964645295.1 uncultured Cytophagales bacterium
GGCAATGGTAGAAACACCTGCAATCGCGATAGAGGGAGAGATTTCTTTTGTTTTTCCTGCTGCCGAATAAACCAAAGGGACAATGGTTGAGATTCCCATTCCAATAATGAAGCAGCCTAAGGTTTTTGATAGATAATCATCTACTAAAAGCATTAATGCCATACCCATTGAAATGAGTAATCCTGAAAGTGTTAAGATTTTTTTTACTCCATAGTAATTGCTTACCCAATCGCCCAATATTCTTCCTAATACCATTGCAATCCCAAAGGATGTAAATCCAATGGTGAAATTATATGGATTATCAAGGGCATATTCTTTAAAATAGAGGGGAATCCAATCTGCCATGGCTCCCTCAGTTAGCATCCCACATAAACCAATAATGGAAAGAATGATGAGTTTTTTAGGGAATTTAAAAATATTAAAGTAACTATTTTCAGAATTTTCCTTTTTTTCATCCTTTAATAAATTAGGAAAAAAAAGAAATATAGATAGTCCATTAAACAAGGTAATGATGATAAAATGTTCTAGGATAGTGAAATGATTGCTGAATATGCCACCAATAAGAGAACCGACCATCAATCCTAATGAAAAAATAGCATGGAAGCTTGACATAATTATTTTGTTCATTTTTTCTTCCAAGACTATTACTTGGGTATTCATGGCAATATTTAAAATATCGCCGGCCATACCAAAACCAAACAAACCGATAAATAGTGCTATAGGTTGATTAATTAAACCGAGAGAGGGTAGGATAAGAATGTATAGAAAAACCGCTAATAAACTAATGGTTCTAGATGAATAAAGGGTAATTAATTTACCAGCAATGGGAAGTGATATAATGGAACCTAAAGGTAAGCCAACTAGAATACTTCCTAATTCTCCATCAGAAAGATTTAAATTTTCTTTAAAATTTGGAATTCTTGTTGCCCAGGTAGCAAAATTGATTCCACATAAAAAAAATAATAGACTAATAGAAAGACGGCTCTTTTTTGTAGAAATCATAAAAAAATAAAAATCTCCCCAAAAATGAGGAGATTTTTTTTAATATTAATATGTTTTAGGAATAATAATTACATCATTCCACCCATACCGTGTCCTCCGCCGGCTGGCATAGCAGGTTCTTGAGATGGTTTCTCAGAAATTACACATTCGGTTGTCAACAATAAACCTGCGATAGAAGCCGCATTTTCTAATGCTAAACGAGTTACTTTGGTTGGGTCAATAATACCCACTTTTATTAAGTTCTCGTATTTATCTTCCCTTGCATTATAACCATAATCGTCTTTTCCTGCTTTTACGGCATTAATTACAACAGAACCTTCTCCACCAGCATTACTCACAATGGTTCTTAAAGGAGATTCAATGGCTTGTCTGATAATGTTAATACCAGTATCTTGATCTTCATTTTCTCCTTTTATGGTATCCAATGATGTAATCGCACGAATAAAAGCTACTCCACCACCTGCAACGATACCTTCTTCAACAGCGGCATCATCAACACGATCTTTCTTTTCCTTCATTTCAACTTCTGTTGCGGCACCTATGTATAAAATGGCAACACCACCAGCTAATTTAGCTAATCTTTCTTGTAATTTTTCACGATCATAATCTGAAGTGGTATTTTCAATCTGGGATTTGATCTGATTAACTCTATTTTGAATATCATCTTGTGAACCAGCCCCGTTGATAATGGTTGTATTATCTTTATCAACTGAAATCTTTTCAGCTTGTCCTAAATATTCAATAGTAGCATTTTCTAATTTAAATCCTCTATCCTCAGAGATTACAGTTCCTCCAGTGAGTATACCGATATCTTCTAACATGGCCTTTCTTCTGTCTCCAAATCCTGGGGCTTTTACAGCCGCTACTTTTAATGCTCCTTTTATTTTGTTCACAATTAGAGTTGCTAATGCCTCACCATCTACGTCTTCTGCAATAATTAATAAAGGACGACCAGTTTGAGCAACACCTTCTAATACAGGTAATAATTCCTTCATATTAGAAACTTTCTTTTCGGAGATTAAGATGAATGGTTTATCAAACTCCACTTCCATTTTTTCAGTATTAGTCACAAAATAAGGGGATAAATATCCTCTATCAAATTGCATACCTTCAACTGTTTTCACTTCTGTTTCTGTTCCTCGCGCTTCTTCTACTGTAATTACACCTTCTTTGCCTACTTTTTCCATGGCATCAGAAATCATTTTACCAATTTCTG
>CAZXZK010000141.1:0-1360 GCA_964645295.1 uncultured Cytophagales bacterium
CAATCCCAATGGAATGCAGAAAAAGTTAAAGTTGAGGCCATCAAAAAATCAGTGGCCGCTTACAATACCCTGTATAAATCTCAGCAACTCGAAGCACTCATTTTTTAAAACACACTAAAAGGGATTAGCCATTAAGAAACAGGTTATAGTTTGTTTATGGCTAATCCCTAATTCGTCCTAAATAAAGTTTAAAGGGAAGGATTTCGTAGTCGACGCCTCGATGGACAAGCGCAGAGACACAAAGAAATTGTTGTCCACTCCTACCAAAACCAATTGAGTTTAATTTCTTACTTCTAGTTCTTTGGCTCTATGAAAAAAACAAGAGAAAAACGAAGGAACCTATTTGGCTTTAAATTCTAATCCTCCTCGTTGGACGGGATTTAGAAGAGAGCAAGTGTGATTTTTCTAAAATAAAAAAATGAGTTCTAGTGACTATAAAATTCCATTTTCATTCAATTTTTAAAAATTAAAATCTTCTATTTAATGTAAAACTAAAATTCTCATTCCCCACTAACATACTATTATCCTTATGTAAAAAATATAAAATGTTGTTGTCACCTACTAATAATGAAATAGCTTGTTTTGGATCTTCAAAATTGAGCAGTATGCTAGTTACATTAGGGTTATCATTTATGCCTTTTTTAATTGTCCAAAACCCTGAAATATCAGTTGGGACATTATCAATAACTTTTCTTATTGAAAACGTTGTTGGTTTGTACGATACAGAGTCTCTATTTAATGTCAATTTCCATTTCAACTTAAAGCAGTCAATGCTTACTTTCCAATTATATTCATTTGCTAATTCTTGGCAAGGAGTCCTCCCATCATAAATTTCTTGTAATACCCTATTCTCCTGATTTTTATTTAAATTGGTAAAGGGTAAACTTGTTGATTTTAAGGCGTTCTTATTGTTTAATGTGAAACTCCATCCCCCATTTCCAACCTTAAGTTCATTTTTGCTATTCAACAAATGAAATAGGCTTTCATTAAGTTTTAACATCGAAATAATCATTTTACCAGTATTAAAATGGTAGATCTCGTTTTTCCCATTCTTCTTGATGGAATATGTCCCTTTAATAACCCTACTTTGACCACCATTCATGAAACCAAGCGTATTAGGCTTGTTTTCTCCATATGATATTTTCAATACAAAAATGTTAGATTGTTCTAATTTCAAATCCCATTTAATAAAATCTACATTTACATTTGGCTGGATTTCAAGTTTAGATTTTATCTCTACATCCCCAGGGGTGCTACCAACCAACCAAATAATTTCGTCTGAACTGCTAACTTGGGTTGGGGCAAACAGAAATTGGAATGATAAAAGCAAACCAAATAATAATAATAGAATCCTCATCAC
>CAZXZK010000141.1:1370-2175 GCA_964645295.1 uncultured Cytophagales bacterium
TAATTTAACTTTTTGTAGTCTAAGAATAATAAATTTTATTAAAAAATCAAAGGGTTTAACCAGAATAACTTATTAATAATCAATAAGGTTGATCATTTATGATGGCTTTTCCAGAGTGCCTCCCCATTTCCCCTAAGGATGAAAAAAAAATGTGGCGAACACGATGCAACTAACCAAATCCCTTTCAGTTAAGGATCTCATATTCACAAATTTCTTTTAGTTTATTGAGAGCCTTTGGATAGTGCTCGTTGAAATAATCAGAAAAATCCTCGGAAAAGTCTAAGTCAACAGTTACCGTTGTAATTTGCTCTTTTTCTTCAAAAGTGTAATTTTCAAACCCATTTACCCAATTTTCAACTTCCGGTCCTTTGATTATTTCAACACCTCCTTTTAAAAGACCAAAATGACGGATCGAAATAAATTGATTTAGCCTATTTTCAATTATCTTAGATACCATTCCTTCCTTTTTTCCTTGCTTATCAATTCCAATAAATAGCATTTTGCTACCCTTATCCCAATTCCCCTCATAAGTTGATGTTGGATTAAATAAAGCTGTCCATTGTTCATAAGTTGATTTATTACTTATGCCTAACATTGAATCAAACACTGTATTTACAGAGGCGTTAATTCTTACGATGAATTGTAATTTTTTCATAACTAAAAATAACGAAATCTATGATTTAAAGTTACTGAAAACAAAAAATGCAGCTCTGCAAGGCTTAAATCAACTCCTCTTGGGCTTCCCGATTTCACTTCGTTGCATCGGGATAAACTTCTATCCCAAGGACATACAATAAAACGGTTT
>CAZXZK010000142.1:0-2172 GCA_964645295.1 uncultured Cytophagales bacterium
TTGCAAAAGAATCCCATTGACTCACAGCCACACCTACTTGATCGATGATTAAATTGGTTTTTTTTATATTCATTTTTTTAGCTACTTGTAATAAATCATTTCTTGAAATCTTTTGCCTTTTACCATTGATACTCAAGGAATGTTGACTAAGCCAAGCACTACCTGGGCGGAATGAATGACATAAATCAAATGCTGGCGCTAATTTCCATTTACCTGATTGGTCCATGAGAAAAGAAAAATTCTTGGTATGGTCATCACAATTTCTGGCCATAACATTAAATACCATTCTTCTATAAAGTTGTTCTGCATCTGAATAAGGCATAAAAAGACTTCTCATAGTTTCAAATAATTGTTCATAACTAAAGGAAAGAATATCATTAAAATCATAATGATTAATAGCACAAAAACTTTGAACATGAAGTTTTTCCTTTTCATTTTTTCTATCAAAACGTTTTGTCATAAAATGTGCTCGGCCATTTTCTTCGAGAAGCCTACAATCTGACATTTCGATTCCAGCCTCCTTTGCCATTAAATAATAGGCCATTTCGACCCGGCCAAAACCAAATGAAGTACCTAATTGATTATCCTCGACACCATCAAACTTAATTAACCAATGGCTGAATCCTTTTGGTGCCTCTGCTTGGCCAGATCGTATTTCATTGGTTAGGGAATTAAAAGCAATTATTGCTTTTGCTCTTGCCCCACCAGCCGATGTACCAATTTTAAAAATGTCATTCAATGCTTTTGAATCATTTTTTGATAAATTGGCATTAAAAGAACAAATAAAATTGCTTTCATCAAGTAAATTGGTAATATCTATTTATGGAGCTGCTTTATCGAATATTATATGGATGAAAAAAAATTCAAGCATTTTAGACATTAAATTGTAATCTATTAGAAAGGATTTCTTGTGCCGTTTGAATTAAATGACTTAGTTCAATCCTAGTTGCATCTTTACTTCCTTTCGGAATGGTAGGTTCAAATTCTAAAGCACCCATACCTCTAGAACCGATAAAACATAAAAGCTCCACAGGATTTAGACTGTCTGAAGGTCGGCCATTACTTGCCAACCAAGAATTGATCAAACCATTTCCATATTTATCTGGTAAAACATCAGCCAAAAGTCCGGGTAATCCTTTGAATGTTGTGGTTCCCCTTAATTCAGGGAAAGAAAAGACCCGGCCTTTTGAGCCTTCAATCGGCATTTTTAAAGGAGATAAATCCCAGTTATTTACAAAGAATTTGGGGTCAAATTCAAACGAAGTCAGACCATTTTTTTCATCCCACGCAACCGCTCCTACTCGTTTATTCCAAATATTGATAAAGGCAGTAGTAATCATTACCAGTCACTTTTATGTATTTTTTGTTGATTTACCTTATTAGAACTTGCCCTTTTACGTTTTTTCTGTTCCAATTTTGCTAACAGTAAAGGACTAATAGATTGGTTTATTTCAAAATTCTCAAGTATTTGGAGCTGTTCCAAAGCACGGAGTATTTGAATATAGGAAATCAAGGTGCCACCTTTACCATTTTCAATTTGAAGGACAGTAGATCGATTGATTCCAGCAATTTTTGCTACTTGGTCTTGGGTTTTATTTTGTAACAATCTTGTTTGTTGAATAAAATTACCTAAAACCTCTAAAAGTGCAGGATCACTCATTGCATGCCAATATTTAATTGATTTATCCATTATTCCCTTTTTTTAAAATTTGAGGTGAATTTTAAATTTAGCTAAAATAAGCTAAAAAGTTGGAATATTCAATCATTAAATAAAAAAAAATAATTAAAGTTGTAAAATACCAACAATATTTCGGATTCCTGGACAAAAAAAAAGAGAATCACGATGATTCTCCTTTTGCAGAGGGTGAGGGAACGCGACATCTACGCATGGTGGCATAGAATTTACCTGAGGATTGCGATTGTACGAGCTCTAATCCTCCTGAGAGCTCTAAAAGGACAAAAGGGATTTGTGTCTTGGAGTTAATTTTCTCCAAGGTGTTAGTTACCATCACCATAATAGGAATGTTTAAATGTGAAACAAACTAGCCAAATAATTGACTAGGGGGCTGTTGTGCAGGCCCTGAGAGTTAGGTGGGGTTGTGGTTGAAGTGGAAGTTATTCACACAGATATAAAAAATTGTCACTAAGATTTAATTTTTTTTTGTTCTACTT
>CAZXZK010000143.1:0-1018 GCA_964645295.1 uncultured Cytophagales bacterium
TAGAAATTTAAAAAGTGAAATAACTGCAGTAGATCACTATTATTTAAAATCAGGAATCAGGTATGAAATTAATTCAAAGTCTAATAAATCCTTGATTTATTATTTTGATACGGGATTGCGATATTCCTATGGGCAAAATTTTACCGGATTTAGTCAATTTATAGGAATAAAACATTCTGAAATGAAGGATTATTTTCAAATTGGATTGGGGGATAATATTTTACCCTTTTATGATAATTTTAGTATGGAATACAATACGAGTGCTAGGATAAAAATTTATTCTGTTGCTGATAATTATTACTATAGAAAAAGATTTATTAATACTAATTTTAGAAAAACGCTATTCAATAATTTGGTTCTTTCTTCGGGTTTTGAAATTAGAAATAGAATTGATTTAAAAAATTCAATCAATTATTTTCCTTTGATCAAAATTCCTTTAAATTCAAATAATAAAGAGAATAGGGAAATAGAAACAAATTTCTCTCAGTATGATAACCACCATCAGACCCTATTTTTTATTGGTTTGAATTATTATTTAAACTATCAGGAAAGTCTTATTAATGGAAAAAAACATTTAAATTATCAAAATTCGCCATCTTTTTATTTCAATTATTATCAAGCACGACAAAAAGGGGATTTTCAAAAATTTATGTTAGGATTTCAAACTTATTTTGAGGAAACAACTTTTGGAAATTTACATTTTGATATTCAGTTTAACCATTTTATAAAAAGTCCAATCTATTGGTTGGATTATCACCACTTCAATGTCAATAATCGATATTTCGCATTTTATGATTCAGAAAATTATCGTTCAGGTGATTTTCAATTTTTTCATTTAAGGCCTTTTTATTTTGATACCAAAGAAAATCTTTTTTTAGGGAAATTAGAATGGAGGCCAAGAAAATTTTTGATTACACAATTTGATTTTTTAAACCTATTGAATGTCCATGAGTTTTTGAAATATTCATTTATCAGGCAATTTGGGAGGTATAATGAGTACTATTCTGAAATAAGTTAT
>CAZXZK010000143.1:1028-2122 GCA_964645295.1 uncultured Cytophagales bacterium
AGTTATGGGATCAATAAGAATTTTGGACCAATTTCAGGGATTCAAATTTCTTATCCATTTTCAAACTTGGTGGAACAAAAATTGAAAGTTCAATTGACTTTTAGTTTTTAATTGTTTTTCAATTTAAAATCCATTAATTTTGTGGACTTTTTAAAATTCATTATTTACACTAAAAAATATTTATGAATTCGATTGTTTATCTTGTTCCTGCTTTTGGTTTAGTAGGATTATTGTACACTGCTATTCGTTATTCTTGGGTATCTAAGCAAGATGCTGGAAATGAAAAAATGCAAGAATTATCTGGTTACATTGCGAATGGAGCCATTGCATTTCTTAAAGCAGAATGGAAAATTTTATCATTTTTTGCCATTCCAACGGCAATTTTATTGTTTTGGTTAGGTGGTCAGGAGGGTGAAGGACTACATTCTTCTCCATTAATTGCTGTAGCCTTTTTAATTGGTGCAGTATTTTCTGCTTTTGCTGGTTATGTTGGGATGAAAGTAGCAACAAAAGCCAATGTAAGAACAGCAGAAGCTGCTCGAACTTCCCTAGCTAAGGCTCTAAATGTTTCATTTACTGGTGGTTCTGTAATGGGTCTAGGTGTTGCTGGATTAGCTATTCTTGGTTTAGGCGGATTGTTCATTACGTTTTATCAAATTTTTGCAGAAGGTCAGGCTTTGACTTCTACAGAAATGAAAACAGTTATTGAAGTATTGGCTGGTTTTTCATTAGGAGCGGAATCAATCGCTTTATTTGCCCGTGTTGGTGGAGGTATTTATACGAAAGCTGCCGATGTGGGTGCAGACCTTGTAGGTAAGGTTGAAGCAGGTATTCCTGAGGATGATGTTAGAAATCCTGCCACCATTGCTGATAACGTGGGAGATAATGTAGGAGATGTTGCTGGTATGGGAGCGGATTTATTTGGGTCCTATGTTGCTACAATTTTGGCTACGATGGTATTAGGACAAGAAATAGAGGTAATCGATAATTATGGTGGTTTTTCACCTGTTTTATTACCTATGTTAATAGCGGGTGTTGGTTTATTGGCTTCATTAGTTTCTACTTTTTTTGTAAGAATAAAGGATGAAAGTTCC
>CAZXZK010000144.1:0-2121 GCA_964645295.1 uncultured Cytophagales bacterium
GACATAAACCATCGACCAGTCCGACACTAGTTGTAGTTTTACCCTCTCCAGCTGGAGTGGGAGAAATTGCAGTAACTAAAATTAATTTACCATCTTCTTTATTATTCAATGAATCAATATGATCATAAGAAATTTTAGCCTTATCGTTACCATAAACTATTAACCCATCCTCAGGAATATTTATAGATTCAGCAATATCTTTAATATGCTTTTTTGATGCATTGTTTGCAATTTCTAAATCAGTTTTATGCATACTAGATAATTTCACGTTTTCTTAATAAATTTATAGCGAAAAGTATATATGAGATTAATTAAGGAAACTATTGTTTTAAATATTATGCTTTAGCTTGTTTAAATGCTTCTATTGCTCTTAACCTAGACTCTTTAAGATCCAGAATTGGTTCGGGGTATTTGCAATACTTCCTATGCTCCTTTGGTGGATTATGTATTACTGATTTATCCAAATCTTTTAATTCGGGGACATATTTTTTAATAAATTCTCCATTTTTATCAAAGTTAGTTGATTGAGTAATGGGATTAAAAATTCTAAAGTATGGAGCTGCATCAGTTCCTGTTGAGCTGCTCCATTGCCACCCACCATTGTTTGAGGAAAAATCTCCATCAATTAAATTTTGCATGAAATATGCCTCTCCCAACCTCCAATCATGCAGCATATTTTTTGTGAAAAACATTGCTACAACCATTCTTAATCGATTATGCATCCAGCCTTCATGTATGAGTTGTCTCATAGCGGCATCTACAATTGGAAATCCAGTTTTACCTTCTTTCCATGCAATAAATTCATTTTCATCATATCTCCACTTGACAGCCTTAGAATAATCTTGAAAAGGTTGACCCATACTTACTTTTGGGAAAGAAAACATTATATTTTTATAAAATTCTCTCCAAACAATTTCGTCTATCCATTTGGTTACACCAATATGCCCTGAGCTAAATTCAAAATTATTAATTTTTAATGCTTCCAAAATACATTTTTTTGATGAAATAACCCCTGAGGCTAAATATGGCGAGATTCTGCTTGTACCATCTAAAATCGGATCATTTCTATTTTTTGAATAATTTATCACTTTCTCATCGAGGAATTTAAGCAGTTTTGTTTCTGCTTCATCTTCTCCAGCAGGCCATAAATCCATATTAACTTGATGAGTAGTTTCAAAATTGAAATCAAAATCTCTGATATTAGACGAATAATTGAGATCCTCTCTTGGTTCGTATTGATATTCGATATCTAAAAAATCCATTTCAAAATTTTCTATCCACTTTCTTTTAAAAGGGGTAAAAACTGAGTACGGAAGACCCTGTCCTGTTTTTAAGAAGCCCGGTTCATATAAAACCTGATCATTAAAAGTACTAACTTTTATATTTTTGCTATCTAAGTGATTTTGAACTAGCTTATCTCTAGTTGTCTCATCTTCACCAAATTGGTTATTCCAGAAAGCTTTATCAATATTTTTATTTTCTATAAATTTCTCTATCAATGAAGCATCATCATCAAATCCATTGCTTTCAATTATTGTTAAAGGGACATTAAGTTTTGTAAGTTTTTTTTCAAGCAAAAATAAATTCTTTATTATGAAATCTATTTTAACGTTGGCTTCATTATGTTTTTTTAGTTGTTTATTAGAGAAAATAAATATGGCGTGTACTTTTTTTGAATTTTCAAATGCATTTCGTAGAGCAGGATTGTCTTCAAGTCTTAAATCACTTCTAAACCATACCAATGCTTCCATAGAATCGAATTAAGTCTTTATTAAAGAATTTGAAAAACGAACATCAACTTGAAATTTTTCATTTTGATTTAAAATTAATGCCTCGCCACCAGCAGCATTAACAATGGCTGCACCAGCTGCAATATCCCATAAATAGGATTTATCTTCCATATATAAATCAGCCCTACCAGAGGCTACATATACCGAAGCCAAAGCAGCTGATCCAATCATTCTAACTTTTCGCCAATTTTGAAAATTTTTAATCATTTCCATCATGGCTTTATCAGAATAATCAGTATCATTAGGTAGCCCAGTTACCAAAACACCTTCTTGACTTTTTTTAGTTTTAGAAACTGATATTGCTTGACCATTTAAACAAGCACTGGTATTT
>CAZXZK010000145.1:0-2087 GCA_964645295.1 uncultured Cytophagales bacterium
AAAACTCCTTAAAAACTGAAAGGATTTTTAATGGCAATAATTTTGAAAATGGAGTATCCCCTACTACTTATCGTTTTTTTTATCCAGAAGTAAACGAAAGTGGTTACTCCATGATTGTTTATCAAACAGAAGGAATGGATGGAATCAATTATTCTGGTAATAGATTAACTGATATAAATTTAGATGGGAAGATCGATATTGTCCAACGAATCAAAGAACATCTTTCCGGGGATTGGGATTTTCCCTCTACCAACCCTCGCCCTTTTATCAGAATAGAAATTGATAAAGATTTTTCTTCCAATTTGATTCGTGACACGACATTAATACATGATGGGGTAGACCATAAATACCATGAGGATGAATCTGGAGCCTATTATTATAATTTTTTCTGGGGTGATCCAACCTTTGTTAACGAAATTGGAATTGACAATTGGAAAGATTTTTTTTCGGAAAATGGCTTAATTGAAAATGTAGATTATGCAATGGGAAATGCAGGGGAACGAGGATTTGGTGTAGAATTTATGCCTAGAATTTATAGAAAAAAAAATGGAAAAATCGAAGATGTTACTTCCACTCACTTAAAATTTTCTGAAGAGATTCTGGCTACAAGAGCCCGATTCCCCTGGGATCAATCTTTGGGTTTAGGCGATTTGGATGGGGATGGTGATAAAGATATCTTGATGTCGGGAATCCATGCATCCCTTACTGATTTATCTGGATTACCCGATTATGATTCCCGTAATAGAAGTGTGTTTTACTATTTTAAGAACGATGGTACGGGAAAGTTATTCGGAGAAATTTATGATTTTGATGTAGAAGGAGGATACAAATGGTTGGTACCTGAAAACACCAACCAATTTGCAACTCAAATGGACGATGACCTGAGTGAAGAACTCCTTTCGGAGCTTTGGATAGATGTAGTTGGGGATCAAAACTCAATCCCCATTCGAAAATTTGGTTATTATGATTTAAATCATATTTCTAAAAGAGTTGATTTTAAATCTCTTATTGCTAGTAAGGACTATTTGCTGGATACCACTTGGAACATTTTTCCAAAGCACTACTTTCCCATGAATTTTTTAAATCCTCAGAAAGAACTAGTACTCTACTTTTTTACAGGGCCATCAGGTAGCCCTTCCAAAGAATTTACAGGGGTAAATTTGGATAATTCAACCGGATCAGACTTTACAAAAGGGGTGGTTCAACAGTACTTTAGAATGTATGAAAAAACTAAAGAGGGGAATAACTACAAATTAATCGATGTCACCAAAGACTATTTTTTTGAAGGCGAATACGAAACTTTTAGCTTAGATAATTCTGGAACAATACACTTGATTGATGTAGACAACGATGGAAAATTAGATATTTACCCTCAAATCGGAGGGAACTTTTACCAGTTTTTAAAGTATCCTGCCTGGAATGGGAAAACAAATACCCTATATTATTTTAAGCAAGTTGAAAATAAGAAGTTTAAATTAACAGATTTAGCAGAAATTGACGGATTCTATTATCCAAACAATTTAGAATCAGGCTATTCTGAATTTAATTCAAATGGAATTCACAAAAATGGAGAAAAGGATTTTAGAATTGAAGAATTCTCCTTGCAAAACACTGCATCGTTAAACGATATCGATGGAGATGGAATTCATGAAATTATTTCGGCCGCAAATCCTGATTATGTGTATGTGTTTACAAAATCTAGCCTTCCTATAAATAAATTTGAAACCCTTTTAATTGATCCAAAATTAAAACTTTCTTTGAATAACTCTAATTCAGAAGGATCAATAAAATATGATTTTTCTGTAACCACTTTTTCAAGCGATAGTATATTTTTTCCTCTAGACGAATCATTAAAGCAGCAATTTGTAATTTTTGATTCAACGCGCAGAATGAAAACACTTCCTAACTTTCTTGATGCATACCCAATAAATTCAACTTTCAATATAGAACCAAATTTAATACTATCCGACATACTGAATAATTATCAAAGCAATGAATATCCAATGGGATGGGGAAGATGGTCTCCTTTCGGAAAGGAAATAAATAAAAAATACAGAGGAGCTTACTACGTTAGAATTGACAATGAT
>CAZXZK010000146.1:0-2077 GCA_964645295.1 uncultured Cytophagales bacterium
CCCTGACAAGGGCTTTCAACTATTCTATTTTATATTTTCTCGGCTGTCCTTGCCTTTTTTCACTACCAATTTTTTTATTGGTTTTTTTGGGACCATTGCTTTAATTCTTTACTCTATTAAAAAATTTCCGAAATACATTTTTCTGATTTACTTTCTGTATTTCATGCATTTTTTTGTTGTTCGGGATTTTGCCCAATTAAGATTAGCTTTTGCTTTTTATATTTTTCTTTTTGGATTATTGAGCAGTAATAAATTATTGAGTTTTATAATTTTCATAGTTTCAATTTCAGTCCATTTTCAAATAGTACCATTAATTTTTGCTTATTTTTTAGCCCAATTTATTTCCAAGAGGTCTAATGGAATTAAATTGATCACAACTTTACTTTTCATTACAATCTCCCTTTCCTTGAGCATGGGGATTGAATACCTTACTTTTATTGATCCGAGGATTGAACTATACATCAACTGGCAATCGGCGGGTTATGGAAATTCTGTTGATAGCTTCTCTAGTGTTTTATTTCATTTATCCTTAATAATTATCTATGTTATAAGAATGGGCGTTTCCAGAGCCTTTTCAAACCCAATTTTCTGGTTAAGCGTTTTTGGACTTATTATTTTTATTTCCTTCTTACAATTCTCCATTTTTGCCAATAGATTGTCGAGTATTGTTTTCAGTTTTTATCCCTTTTTAATGGTTGATTTGCTTAAATCATTGAATATTATTCAAAGCCGCTACATCTCTAGAGTTTCCTCATTTGGCTTTATTGTGAGTTTTCTAATTATTCTTCTCATTAGGCCTGGTACGTTCCAGATTTTAAATAGAATTGAATTTTGATTAGAGCTGCCATTAGGGAATTGGGGCATATTATAATCAGTCCATTCATTAACAATGAATTTCTCATTGAGGATAATATGTGCCATTGTTTTATGGGATATTTTGATGTTATTCCGCAAAGCTGGGATTGTAAATTTCTTCTATACCATAGAATAGATATTTGTGAAACGAACAATCCTCAACCAAAAGTTTCTTCAATCTGTTTATATGATTTGGAAACCAAAAAGTCTCATTTTTTAGAATATTCTTACGCAAATAATTGGCAGATTGGGACTAGGGCTCAATTCATTTCAAGTAATGAGATTGCATTCAATAGTATTGAGGGTAATTTTCAGAGAACATTAGTTATTAACTATGAACGGGGCACTGAGTCAAAATTTGTACTGGAATATCCTTTTTGGGCTTATGATGGAGATTCTGGGTTTTTTATAGGTGTTAACTTTGAAGTAATTTCAAACTATAGAAAGGGATATGGTTACCCTAGTAAACATAAATTGAATAATCGAGTGTGTTTGTACTCTTTTGATAGAAAAAATGAATTCTTTTTTATTGAACTTGATTATTTAATAGACCTTTTCGGACTAAGGACTGCCAAAAATGTTTATATAAACCATGTTCTTTTTAGGCCATCTTATGATCAGTTTATTTCTCTTATTTTTTATGAAATTGAAGGAAAGAAATTTCAACTACCCTTTTTAACGGACATTCGCTTTAGTTTTTTTAAAGCTATAAGTTTTGATGGATTCTTCAGTCATCATGAGTGGATTAATGAGAATGAAATAATTGCATTCGCTAAGAATTAATATAGAATCAGGCGAGTGGTTTGAACTTTTGAATTGGCAAAAGGAGGATGGTCACCCGATTGTTTTGAATGATAACAGCATAATCATTGATACTTATCCAGATAGGTTTTCTAGGATTAAATTGAATTATTATGTGAATTATACAATTGAGAGATCATCAATAATGGCGTCCTCTAGTTCCCAATTTATAGGGGATTTAAGATGTGATTTGCATCCTAAAAAATCTAGGTCGAGCAAGATGATTTTTCTTGATGTCCCCTATCGTAAAAAACGTGTAATTAAACTTCTCCAATTTAATGAATAGAATGATTTCTTTTGTTGGTTTTATTTTGTACGGTCTAATTCCCAATATAAAATTTAGATTTATACTATGTCCTAAGGCCGATTTAATTCTTTCTCAAATTCGGATTTATGCTTTAAAGCTTCAAGGTGCAGAAAT
>CAZXZK010000147.1:0-2073 GCA_964645295.1 uncultured Cytophagales bacterium
TGATCTTTCTCACTTTGTAGACATAGATGAGGTGAAAACGAGATTGGATTTATTCACACAAACCTGGGGAGTTAATTGGGAAGTCTCTCAATTAATGGATAATGAATTAAATGAAGTCAATTAAAAATTAAATGAAAATACACAATATTGAGGGAAGATATGCTGCAAAGTCATTCTTTCATAATAAGAGTCATTATATGATGAGTGTCGATTAAGTCTTTTGGAGTAAACCTTATGTTCGATATTTCGAATGAGTTATCTACAACAAACCCCTTATACAGCACGTATTTGGGGATTTTTCTTTTTTGGGGACACTTTTTCAAATAAAAAGCCAAAAATTACTAACAACCTATCACCTAGCCTACCCCCAGGTAGCTTTAAGATAAGACTTTTCTTCCTAAGGCTTCTTTTGGATGTATAAGGCAATCTTCCCTTACACTTTACGAAACAATCCCTCCAATAATAAAACTCCCTGAATTTTTGACTTAATTTCCCCTCCAATACCTGAGAAATATGAAATAAGAAATATTATTTTTTTGTAATGATGAGTCTTTGAGGGTATTCTATTTTAATAAACCTTTTTTGGTCATGGCTTTAAGACACGAATTTTCCCAGCGGTTGGCTACTTGTCTTGCCCTCCGCTCAAAAGGATTTTTGTAATAGCCCAACAAAGCAGTTTCTTTGTCATATTCCCTACTATCTTGGTCCTTTCGAATATCTAAAAAATGCTGATATTCATGAATAAGGGTATTGATGACTTCTCTAATAGTGGAATGGCTCCCCCAATAAAGTGTGATTATTTTACCTCGATGCAAATACGTTCCCATTAACTTCTGATGGCGATAGTATCGAAGAACTACCTTTGGCAAAGCTTTACTTCGCGGTGGTAATCCCAAGTTTTTTACGCACCAAAAGATTACTTCGTGGACAAAGACGGTTTTGCTCACCTGAAGTTCAAAATCTGAAGCACCCATTAAGGGGGGATTGGTAAAAAGATTTTTAAGAAAGCCTGTAAACACCCAAAAAAGCCAAAGCACTGCGCAGCAGAACCAAAAAGCGGTCTCTTTTTCTGAAAGGGAAGGGAATAATGATGCGAGCATAGGAGTATGAAAAATTTACCCAAGATAAAACCAGGAGTTTTCCCATTTACCCAATTTGCAAGCTTGTAAATCACTCACATTCCCTTCAATGATTTTCTACTTTTGATAAAAATTCAACCTCAATAAATGCATTTCAAAAAAATAAATCTAATTCAGATAAAAGCAATAATACGCCAAATTTATTGTCAAAGGATTGGGTGGTAATGAGGAAAACAAGGAAGAAAATGAATGTGACTTTTTGGGGTAGGCCTCCAAAAAATTCATCCCAACCCTAGTTAAGATCATCAACAATACAATACTAAATTGATGTACACCAAAAGAACATTATCCTATTGGAAAACCTTTTTAATCCAGTATCCAAATTTTGTAGGTTTTGGAAACCTCCATGCCAATACTTTAGTGCTAAGTGATGTATTCCTAGTAGATCCCACAAGTGATGAGCTGGAAGTGATGTTTCGACTTGAGGATGTAGGTAAAACTTGGACTGAAAAGTTAAATGTGGATACGTGGAAAACCAAGAATTTGAATTTTGTCCCAAACTATGCAATTCATTACCTACAGTGTCTAGCAAATACACACGATTTTTCCATTACCCCACCTACCCATTTTTACATTCCCTTGGCGGGGGATCATCTTTATTATGAAAGTCGAGCGGTTTGGATCAATAAGCTACGGATAAAGCTGTATGCCTTTCAAACCCTTATTCAATCTTTCCCTAAGGTTTATTACCAAAGCAACTTCATTTCTAAACAAGAAATTGAGGAAGTACTGCAGTTAAATCTAGCTGGCTGAGGTAGCTAATTTACAAGCTTGCAAATTTCTGCATGGATAACTTGTCCATACCTAATTTTGAAAAAAATATATACACCCCTCTGTTATTGTAGATCAAATTCAATCTGATTCCTAAAATTTCCCATTTGAAATGAAAGATTCCAATTCATCCCTTCTTGAAGCTATGCTTACAATCAAATCT
>CAZXZK010000148.1:0-2062 GCA_964645295.1 uncultured Cytophagales bacterium
TGTTTTCGGATCAAACCCAAGTGGCGCAACTTTGGTTAATCACTTCTACGGTACATTAACGGGTCAATCAGCACCTCAATCCTTGATTGATCAGTATGGCTCTTTGATTGATAACGGAAGTCTCAGTCCTGTCAATCTTGCGATGCAGGTCGCAGAGAATGAGCTTAATCTGCAGAACATTGATTTAATTGGCTTGGCCACCACGGGCATTCAATACATATGATTTAACCTGAGGGCAATATATGTCAGATTATTTCGTTGATACTACATTTCCAAGTACTCCAGACAATTATTTTCCAAGTGTTAATGGAATAAATTCGCAATATGTAGCTTTTGCAGACGTTAATTTAGACGGGAAAAAGGATATTCTGGTCCATATTTCAGGTGAGTTCGAAACAAGCAAGTCTCCATCAGCGGAAAAAATTGACGATTCTTTGATTCTTTATTTATCAAATTCAAAGAATAACGATTATGAAATCGCAAATAAAAAGATTTTTGGCAAAGAGAAATTAAGTCTCGGCGGTGCGATGACGCGCGATGTTGAGGTTGGTGACTATAACTTAGACGGATATCCTGATATCGCATATGCGATGAACTTAGAAAATGGAAGACCCCCTGGGGATGGGTTTTCAAATTGGTTTTCAGAAATCGCAGTGGTTATGTCCAATGGTGACGGATCATATCGTGTCGATATTATAGATATCCCCGAATATCATCATACTTTAACAACCCTAGAACTTCCTGGGGAAAAGCCAATAATAATTTTTGCAGCGCCAGATTCAAATTCAGACTCAATTGCAATTCAATACGGAGTTGATGGCTGGGAATCAGTATCAGGAATACCTTCGCTAACAGGAGGAAGGGCTTTAGCTTTTCAAAAAAAATATGGTTCAGAAAATAAGAATTTTATTTTTACAGGATTACTATGGAATTCTGGATATGACGTAAAGCAAGGAGTTTGGAGCTTAAACGGTAATGATTGGACTTTATTGGATTCATATCAAATAAACGGTACTAATCAGATAGCCAAGTTTATTACCTGGAATGGACTTTTACAGGAAAAGGAAATATTCGAAATAAATTCCACGAAGATAATAGATTTGGCTATTTGGGAAGCTTCCGCTATTGATCTATTCAATGACGGTAACGAAATAGTAATCGCTCTATTGAGTGGCTCAAAAATTACAGATTCTTCAGTCGATGAATATACGCAAAATGATCTAGAGCCATTTAATTTTTTTGTCGGGTATGATGTTAAAGACGATAGGCTTATAAGATTAAGCGATCTTGTCCAAGAACAAGACCCGAAGTCTCAAAGTTATAAATTTACAGTAGTGGATGTAAATTATGATGGATTTGAAGATTTAGTTAGCTATCCAAAAGACTATTTTTTAAAAGGAGAATTGTTAAAACCAGAAAGAATTTTAATTTATCTAAACGATAAAAACGGAAAGTTAATAAAAACTGATAAATTCGATTACCCCTCGATAAATCATTCGGGTGCTTCGGATGCTATTCTTTTCCCGGTTGCAGATCTTATAGATTTAAATCAAGATGGCATGTTGGATATTTTTTATTCCTCTCAAGCGCCTTCTTCGAATGATCCAAATAAAATTTACAATAACAATTATATAAAGGTACTGCTCGGAAATACTGATCAGTTTGCCTCAAGTGGTATCAATCAAAATAAGATTAATACAAATTATGAGCTATCCGGGACAAAATATGATGATGTATTTACGATAGGTTCAGATAATAAATATGTCTCAACAGGTGACGGCAATGACGTAGTATCAGTTTTCAATTCAATGTCTAATGTTTTTCTTGGAAACGGTAACGATTTGGTAATCAGCTTATATCCAAAAAATAATATTAATGGCGGCAGTGGGATAGATGTTCTAAATTTAGGTTTTAGATCTGTCAAATTTAAATTATCGAATGCCTTTAATTCAGAATACAGCACTATTTTTATGGAAAATGGGGATGCATTTATTTCGAGTATTGAAAGAATACATTTTTCAGACAAGAAACTTGCTTTAGATTTAGATGGTAACGCCGGAAT
>CAZXZK010000149.1:0-2021 GCA_964645295.1 uncultured Cytophagales bacterium
ATCAGTGTTTTCTTCACCTTCTCCGAATTCGTCACCAAAAAGATGTTTACCATATTTTCTGATACAGTCTTCTCTATTTTCAGAATTTTCCAAAATTAATTTGTATTGTTCAAATAATTTCAAGTATTTCATAATAATCTGTTCTTCTATTGATAATTTTATTTTGCATAATTTGGCTTTCTACCACTACCTTTAGAACCTTTCTTTTCAGCTTTTCTTTTTCTTTCTTGCTTTTGCTTTTTTGGCTCTCGCCCATAATTTAGCGTCTGCTTTTCTTGCACCTCCAGCACCAGTGATGAAACTATTAACTCTACCCATTGCCCATGCTTGTTGTGGAGTACCTGGACGATGACCAGCATTCCAAGCAGCTGCTCCTTTTTTATAAACACTTTTAAGAATTCCTAATGGAATACCGCTTGCCTTAGATTTTTTCTTCAAAGATTTAGATGCTTTGGAATTTGGATTATCTACTGATCCGGCAGTTGCAGCCTCGAACATTAAATCTTCTACAATATGGTAGTAATTTTCAAATTCAAATTCTTCGGTAAATTCCTTAAAATTTTTGATGTCACTCATAGATAGTTATTTTTTTTATTTATCTTCTTTACCACCAAACATTTTTTGATATGCTTTTGTAGCCGCAGATTTTTTTGTTTTTACTCTTTTACCTTTACCACCTTTACCAGATTTGTAGTCAGCATCCCAATCTTTTTTATAAGAATCTTTTCCAGCATAGGTGTCAATTTCTTTTTTCATTTTACCAGGATGAGGACCGGATAAGTATTTACCAGGTATTTTTCTACCTTTGTATCTTGCAGATTTTTTTCTTTCGTTAATTGAAGAGTCTCCCTCACCATTCATATCTAATGAATTTTCCGAGTAATCTGATTCTTGAAAATCTTCAAATAGTTTAATATATTTCATATTCATATATATTAAATTAATTATCTTAATTTTTTTACCCATTCTTCAATCCATAACAATAATCCATCGAATCCATCGCAAGCGAATTTTGCAGCGTCTTGAGTTTTAAAATCAAATATTTCTATTAACCACATATCATCTCTGAACTTATAAATCAATACGGTTGAATGATTCTCATTATCAATACTAATACAAGAGTTAAAATTATCACTATGAAATCTTTTTACTATCTTGTATTCCGCCATTTTGAAATCTTTATCAGAATTGAATTTGTTTACAATTTTTGTAATTTCAATTTGATTTAATTCATCCGGAATTTCAGTAATCAATTCATCAAATACATTCCAATAAAGTTCTACCCATAGTTTATCACCAAAGTCACCCTTTTCAAAAAAATTTTCAAATAATTTAATATGTTTCATCCTAATTTAATTAATTTTATTTTCAAATCACCAGTACCTTTAATCAACCTATGATATACTTCTTTTGGTATAAATATTTCACCACTAATTTTTTGTGGTAATTGATTATCTAATTGAAACATCCAATCTGTTTCTTCTAAAGATTCTATTATTCTATCTTCCTTATCTCTATGCCACACCATCTCTGAAGAGTCGGTTTCTTGATTGAATTCTCTGATAAAAATGTTATCCTCTAATTTAGTCTCTTTGAATGGAAGTGTCATAGAATTTTTTCAAATTTTTGTATAGAAGTCTCGTCAAAAATTGCAACATTTTTAGCTCCTCTTTCTTTTACAATAAAACCATCATATCCATTTGACTTTATTTGTTCGATTATAGGTTGACATTCAATGATTCTCCAAGCTCCATTTTTAATTCTCCATAAATAGTGATATACAGATTCATCGGATGTCTTCAATTCGAAATTTTCATTTGTTTCAGGATTAAATCCACTTAATCCTGCTTGAACAATTGAAAATTTTGTACCGTTAGTACTATCTACATAGTTATTATCTATCATTTTTTGTAGTAAGGTAACTAAATTTAATTTATTCATTGTATCTGGGTTCATTGGATCGCAAAGTCTTAAGTTAGGATTTAGATGAATTTCCCACACTGATCCGTTCGGAAATTCTT
>CAZXZK010000150.1:0-1996 GCA_964645295.1 uncultured Cytophagales bacterium
TACAGAGATCAGATTGAAAAAGCTAATCATGATGCGTGGTTAAAAAGACAAGAGGAACGCAAGAAAAAAGAGCAGGAAGCTGCAGCAGAAAAAGCAAGACTAGAAAAAGAAAAAGCGGACGCTGAAATTAAGGAGGAAAAAAGAATACGGGACGAAGCTCAATCAGATGCTTTATTTATTGAGGCTTTTTTGCAGGAAACGCAAAAGAATGAAGACGCTTTAAATGAAAAGAAAAAAGCAGAAAATACCGAATTAATTAAAATTCCTGGCGAAATTTCGATTGGAGATTGGGTAGAACTAGAATCGGGAGGATACGGACAAGTTCTGGCTGCAAAGGGGAAAGATTTGGAGATTGTGTTGGGTTCTATCAAAACTTTTGTAAAAAAGAATAAACTCACCAAAATCCAAGCCCCTAAACAAGAAAAAAACACCTTTTCCTCTAAAGGAATGGATATCAATTCAAAAATGGCCAATTTCTCCATTGATTTAGATATTCGAGGAAAAAGAGGAGAAGAAGTCTTTGGTATTTTAGATTCCTACATCAATGATGCCATACTAGTTGGAGCCATGGAAATTCGGATCGTCCACGGAAAAGGAGATGGAATTTTACGAAAACTCGTTAGAGAACATTTAAGAAATTATAAGCAAGTGAAAAAAATATACGACGAACACCCAGACCGAGGTGGTGCTGGAGTAAGTATCGTACAATTCTAAAAAAGTCATTAAACGACTATATTCACAATACGTTTTGGTACCACAATTACTTTTTTAGGAGTTTGGCCAGCTAATTGCTTCAAGACTCCTTCATGGGTCAAGACTTCCGCCTCAATATCTTTCGGATTCGCATCTGCCTGAAAATCTAAGGTCAAACGTACTTTTCCATTGAATGATATCGGATAATTGATGCTATCCTCCACTAAAAAGGCTGCATTAAATCTAGGGAATTCAGCATAAGAAATCGTTCCTGCCTCCTCACCTAATGCAATCCAAAGTTCCTCAGAAATATGAGGTGCATACGGACTCAATAAGATCAATAAATCTCTTAATATCGTTTTTGAACTAGTTTTTAAACTAGATAATTCATTTACACAAATCATTAAAGTTGATACGACCGTATTGAAAGAATATTTCTCTAAATCTTCCTCAACCTTTTTAATCGTTGCATGAAGGGTTTTTAATTGCTCGGCAGTAGGCTCAGAGTCCGTTACTTTTAGTTTCTGCGTTTGATCATCATAGAATAATCTCCAAACCTTTTTCAAGAAATTATAAGATCCAGAAATAGAATTGGTATTCCATGGTTTAAATTGCTCCAATGGTCCTAAGAACATTTCATATACCCTCAGGGTGTCTGCCCCATATTTATCAACTAAATCATCCGGATTTACCACATTGAATTTAGATTTAGACATTTTCTCAATCTCCCAACCACAAACATATTTTCCATTCTCTAAAATAAATTCTGCATCCGCAGGAACATCATTTCTTGATTTCTTAAATGCTTCCATATCTAAAATATCATTCTCCACAATGTTTACATCAACATGTAAAGCAACCACATCATAATCCTTTTTCAATCCTGCCGAAACAAAAGTAACCTTTTGGGAATCTTTTAATCGATAAACGAAATTGGAACGGCCTTGAATCATCCCTTGGTTAATCAATTTTTTAGCAAATTCTTCTTGCTCAACTAGCCCTAAATCCTTCAAGAATTTATTCCAGAACCGAGAATACAATAAATGGCCTGTTGCATGTTCGGAGCCACCGATATATAAATCAACCCCTTTCCAATAATTGATGGCCTCTTTACTGGCAAATTCTTTAGAATTTTGGGCATCCATATAACGATACCAATACCAAGAGGAACCTGCCCAACCTGGCATGGTAGACCATTCATAATCAAATTCTCCTTTATATTTCCAATCTGCAGCAGCTCTACCCAATGGTGGCTCCCCTGTTTCCGTGGGCAAATATTTATCAATTTTAGGTAATTCTAAAG
>CAZXZK010000151.1:0-1983 GCA_964645295.1 uncultured Cytophagales bacterium
CTATGAGCTATGAGCTATGAGCTATGAGCTATGAGCTATGAGCTATGAGTTATGAACCGGCAGCCGCGCTGTTTTGAGTGAAGAGTGAAAAGAATTAATAATTAAGAATTAAGATCTATTCACTATTCACTAATCACTATTCCCTATTCACTAATCACTATTCACTATTCACTAATCACTATTCCCTATTCACTTTTCCCTCCCCACACCTTTACAAAAAGAAAAATTTCTTTTAATTATAAGTTTTTTTATTTTAATTTGAAAGAATTAATCTAACCACTTGTCCCATGAAAAAGCATGCATTATTGATTACCCTTCTAATTATTAGTTTCCTAAGTTTTTCACAAGAAAAAGAATCCCGATTTGATTTCCGCATCGGAATTGGTCCTTCCCTTTGGGGTACTGGAGACTATACCCTTTTAAACTATGAAAACGAATTGAATTATAAACTCAATTCCTATTTTACCGTCGCCACTGATTTAAATTTTGGTGTTTTGCCAGGAACAAAAAACGGAAAAAATTTCGCTTCTTTTATTCTAATAAACCCTTTAATCTATTATTCTCCCTTCAAAAATAATAAATTTTGGGATTTTAGAGTTGGTGTTGGTTTAGGTTTCATT
Organism: uncultured Cytophagales bacterium; assembly: GCA_964645295.1. Lineage (GTDB taxonomy): Bacteria > Bacteroidota > Bacteroidia > Cytophagales > Spirosomataceae > CAZVFE01. The sequence goes on from CAZXZK010000151.1 coordinate 621, forward strand.
AGTATTGCCCAAAGTGAATTTAGTGGGTCATATTTAAACAATAACCCACTTTCAGAAACCTATAGGAATGAAAAATTAGGTTCTTCATCTTTAAATCTGGGCATCGAAAATAATTTCCAAATTTCTAAAAATTATTTATTAGGAATAAAATTATTTACGCAACCATATTCTAGTGGAGACATCAATTCTGGAATCATGTTTAAATTTGGTCGAAGATTATGAACATCACCGAACAAAAAATTACCATTCGCGAATTAGTGGAAGGTTATCAAGACAAACAAGAAGAAGGCGTTGTGGGATATGGCGGGAAGCTCGATATTCGTCCACCCTACCAAAGAGAATTTATTTATAAAGACAAACAACGCGATGCTGTTATAGAGACTGTCCGCAAGAATTTCCCGCTCAATGTGATGTATTGGGCAGTAAAGGAAGACGGGAATTTTGAGGTGATGGACGGTCAGCAAAGAACGATTTCCATTGCTCAATATGTTATCGGGAATTTTTCGTACGAAAATTTATATTTTCATTCACTAGCCTCTGATCTTCAAGAGCAAATCTTGAATTATCCCATCCATGTTTATTTCTGTGAGGGACTACCCTCTGAAAAACTCGCTTGGTTTAAAATTATCAATATAGCAGGAGAAAAACTGACCGACCAAGAAATGCGGAATGCCATGTATTCGGGGCCATGGCTCACCGACGCTAAACGGTATTTTTCTAAAACCCGATGCCCTGCCTACGAGATTTCAGAAGAATATATGGCAGGAAGTCCGAACCGACAAGAATATTTAGAAACTTGTTTAGATTGGATTTCGAATGGAAAAATTGACGAATATATGAGTGAGCATCAGCATGAACCGAATGCCAATGAGTGCTGGCTTTATTTTAATAGTGTGATTACCTGGGTAAAAGCAACCTTTCCGAATTATCATAAGGAGATGAAGGGCTTGCCTTGGGGTCATGTTTTCAATGAATTTAGAAATACGCGATATGATTCCTTGGGGATGGCAAAAGAAATCGATCGACTGATGGAAGACGAGGATATAACCAATAAAAAAGGGATATATCATTATCTACTATCTGGTAAGGAGAAATACCTGAATTTACGGGCTTTTAGTCCGAACCAAAAAAAAGAGGCCTTTATGCGTCAGAATGGGGTTTGTCCTATTTGCAAAAAGACCTATACCCTAGAGGAAATGGAGGCGGACCATATTACCCCTTGGCATTTGGGTGGTAAAACGGAGCCAGGAAATTGTCAGTTATTATGCAAGGAAGACAATCGGAGGAAAGGGGGAATTTGAGGTACGAACAACGAGTGAAGAGTGAAGAGGGAAGAGTGAAGAGGGAAGAGGGAAGAGTGAAG
>CAZXZK010000152.1:0-1971 GCA_964645295.1 uncultured Cytophagales bacterium
TTTGTTGTTGTGTTGTGGGGAAGTCGCGGGGGTTCGCCCCCGCTTCTTTCTTTTTCCCTAAGTCCTTTGGTGGCAACAACTTAGGACCGGCGGGGCAGCCGCGTGCGACGTAAGTCCTTACCACACAACGACTTACGACAATTTATGTTTTTATTGTATTTTCTAAAGTATGGGTATAATACCATTCTTTGGGCCGACGTCGAAATTGATTTATTAAAACCTTATCTGATTTTTTTAGAATCAAAAGGTTTAAAAGTAAAGGCTGTGAATTCAGGTGCAGATGCCTTAGAAGAATTAAATAAATCCAATTTTGATTTGCTTTTCCTAGATGAGAATATGCCTGGGATGTCTGGCTTGGAAGTATTGGAAAAAACCAAGCAAATAAAACCCAATCTTCCCATCATTATGATTACTAAATCCGAGGAAGAATCCTTGATGGAGGATGCCATTGGGGCTAAAATCGCTGATTATCTAATCAAACCCTTAAATCCTAATCAATTACTTCTTTCAGTAAAAAAGATTTTGGAAAAGAAAAAACTAGAAGAAGAAAAAATCAATATTACTTATCAACAAGAATTTAGAAATTTATCCCTTCAATATCAATCTTACCTGAATGCCAATGAATGGGTAGAAATTTATAAAAAACTAACTTTTTGGGAAATTGAGATTAATAGAACGGAAAATAAATCCATGGCAGAGGTTTTAAAGTCGCAAAAAGAAGAAGCCAATCAACATTTCTCAAATTTCATTGAGGAAAATTATGCCGATTGGTTAAATAATCCTACCGAAGAATCGCCCCTTCTTTCCCATTTAATGATGCGAAAAACCGTTTTCCCAAAATTAAGGGAAAATGATCCTTTATTCTTTATTTTAATTGACAATCTAAGATATGACCAATGGAAGGTATTAGAGGCGCATATCAATGATTATTTCAGCATTTTGGAAGATAATATGTATTATTCCATTCTTCCTACCACCACGGCCTATGCCAGAAATAGCATATTTGCAGGTATGATGCCAGCTGAAATTCAAAAGAAATATCCGAATCATTGGGTAGAAGATAACGGACAAAATGATGAGGAAGGGTTCAATAATCATGAAGAATTTTTCTTAAATGAGCAAATGAGCCGCCTGAGGATTCCTTATAAATCTTCCTACCATAAAATAGTTCACCAGCACCAAGGAAAACAATTAGTAGATAATTTTCAAAAATTAATGAATCATGATTTAAATGTCATAATCATTAATTTTGTAGATATGCTCTCTCATGCTCGTACAGACATGGCAATGATTAAAGAATTAGCACCAGATGAGTCTGCCTACCGCTCCCTTACCGAATCTTGGTTTTTGCATTCTACTTTATTTGATTTATTGAGGAAAATTTATGAAAAACGAGGAAGGGTAATTATTACTACGGATCATGGAATGATTCGTGCAACCCAACCCATTAAAATTGTTGGTGATAAAAATACCAATACCAACCTTCGATATAAATTGGGTAAAAATTTGAATTATGATAAATCCAATAAATTAATGGTTGTAAAAAAACCCGAGGATTATTTTTTACCGAAACCGAATGTTTCAACAAATTATGTTTTTACCAAGGAAGATGCCTTTTTGGCCTATCCAAACAATTATAATTATTACGTGAATTATTTCAAGAATACCTTCCAACACGGTGGCATCTCCATGGAGGAATGCATTATCCCATCCATCTATCTAGCCTCCAAGAAATAGTATTGAGTGAAGTGAGCCAGCCGCTCTTGATTTAAAATTAAATTCCTTCTATTTCAATAATTGAGCCATTCTCACATTTTAGGAATTTACCGGAGAATTGACGCATTGAAGGATAATCATGACTAGCCATTAAAATGGTTGTACCCTGAGTTTCGTTTAGTTTCTTTAAGAGATTCATGATTTCAGTGGAAACCTCAGGATCTAAATGACCCGTAGGTTCATCGGCTAATAATA
>CAZXZK010000153.1:0-1923 GCA_964645295.1 uncultured Cytophagales bacterium
ATAAAATAATTCTGAATTTGTGACCTTTAATTCAAGCTTTCTTGAATCAAATACTTCAAATGAATTTGGATCTAAAATTTTAAAATTTAATCCAATAATTACATTATTTTTTACATTATCTGCTAATTTCACTTTAATTGAATTTTGACTCTTAATGGAAGCATATTCACTAACACTTTCTAAAACGATAGATTCGTTTAAAATTTCCACTTTGGTTTGATCCTCAAACTCAGGAAATTCAACTCTCACAATTGCATTATTGATAGCGCCCCAATAATTTTTAATTATTGGGAATATTTCTATAGTTTCACCAGGTTCATAAAAACCATTTGAATTTTGATTAGAAATTGTGTCTTGAAGATCAAAGGATGTTAATTTCAACAAAGGTTTTGCAACAATCTCAAAGGCTTTTAGGAGATCAAAATTAGGATTACTTGAATTAATAAAATTACCAAATAATAATTCCTTAGAGTCCTCTGGTTTTTTTTCCAAATACAGGGCCATTGCTCCGGATACTAAAGGTGCCGCCATTGAAGTCCCTGTCAACTTTCTATATCCACCACTAGGAACTGTACTTAAAATGGAAGATCCAAAAGATTTTAATTCGTAATTTAAAAAGTTAGAATATTTACTAAATATTGGCCCATCTTGATCATAATTGTCATATCCCCCTTGGCCATCTTCTATTCCTAATACAAAATTATAGGCTGCAGGATAGGAAGGAGCTGATGGGATTCTGTCTGGACATAATCCTGGGCCAATACAAATAGCATTGTTTCCTGAGGATGCTACAAGAACTGAACTTGAATAGGCTAAATCTAATGCAGCCTTCATTGTTAAAGACTCAGCATTTGTTCCAAAACTCATATTTTGGACGGTTGCTCCATTGGCCCTTGCGTAATCAATACCCTTGGCGATTGTAGTAACATTAGCAGTACCATTAGATTGAAATACTTTAATGGGCATCAATTTCACATTCCAAGCAGCACCCGTTATTCCAATCCCATTATTTCCAACAGCACCCACAATTCCAGCTACATGAGTTCCATGCATATTATCATCCATTGGTAGATTATCTTCATTAATAAAATCCCAACCATTTATATCATCGATAAACCCATTCCCATCATCATCTACACCTTCTACTCCATTTTTTTCAGCCTGATTTACCCAAATATTATCTTTTAAATCCTCATGTTCGATATCTACTCCTGTATCTAATATAGCGACTACTTGACTTCCATTTCCAGTTGTGTATTTTTCCCATACCTTATCAATATTTGTATATGCAATTTGTGGTTGGTCCGAATATAATGGATCATTGGCAACAAGTGCTGTATTATCTGCTTGAGTAGGTTTATATATAATTTCTGAATCTATTTTAAAGTCATTGATTTTGATGATATAATTAGGCTCAGAGAATTCTACATTAGGATTTTCCATTAGAGTTTCAATTAATGAAAAGATATTTGCTAAACTGTCTTCTAGTTGAATTTTAAATATATTCTTCAATGAATACATATCTTTCGGCAAATCCGTTTTCTCAGACCTATTTAAAACTGGATAATCCTTAATTTTTCCAGATTTTCTTCCTTTTAACAACCCAATACTTTTATCAACTGATTGTTTGTCAAAAAGAAGTTCTGTCTCTTTTATACCTTCTATTCCTAAGGTTTGACTTAAAAATTCGATCTGAGCTTTTTGAAAACTTTTATCTTTTGAATTATTTGAATAAGATAAATTTGGATCTATTTCATCTTTTAATTTTACCAAAATTACTCCATTTTCAAATTCTTGAAATCTGGGTGAAATTTCCTGTGAAAAAGTATTAATAGAAATTAAACAAAAACCAACCACACAACAAAGTGAAATTATTCAATAAATAAAAACACATTTTGAAACTCATGATTCAACAACAGTATT
>CAZXZK010000154.1:0-1876 GCA_964645295.1 uncultured Cytophagales bacterium
CTGCACAATAGGCATTATCCGCAGTAGAATTGACTTGACCTTTTGGGTTTTCAATTATGGTGATATTACTCGCTTTTTTACATCCGTTTTCATCAGTTAAGAGTACGGAGTAAATTCCAGCCGAAAGACCAGTGGTAGTAATTTGCTGGCCAGAAGTCACACCTGTTCTTGGTGTTCCGATAGCAGTCATATCAGCTAAATCAACTTCTGGAGAAGTTGGATCGTCAAAATGACCTTGATAAAAATCGATTTGATATTCAGGCGTGCCTCCTGTAGGGCTTAAGGTAATTGAACCGTTAGTTTCTCCCTGACAAACTGCTACCGAATGCGAAAGGTTTAAGTTGAATGGAGTAGGTTCGGTGATAGTAAAAGCTCGAAATTTATTGCAGATTGGATAGACAAGTGGATTTAAAACGTCGTATCCATAAGCTGTAGATATTGGCGCGTTTTTTATCTTATCGTAATAATAAATTTTATAATCCCCAGCGGTTAAATTTGAAGCAGAGTAATTAAGTGCCGAACCAAGGTTGGTCCAGTTAAGGACTGTGGTTTCTCCAGATCCAGATACTTTTACTATTTTTATTGCATATGGAGTTCCCCATCCTCCTGACAAATTAAAAGTTGCCGTGCCATCTGAACCGCCTGGACAAGTAACATTGGTCGTGGTTAATTGTGTGTCTATCGGGGTGGCGGCATCAATAATAATATCTTTTTGACCCGAACAACCAAAATCATCAGTCCAGTTTAGTGAGTATGTTCCTGTAGTGAGAGAATTAATAATGAGATTAATCCCAGTCGCTCTACCTGTCTGACTAGGACCACTTGGGGTTTTAGTTAAAGTCCAATTGTAAGGGGATAATCCATTTGTAAACCTCAAAATAAGAGTTCCAGAATTTGGATCATCTGAACAAACTAATCCAGAAAATATTGTTTGGCCTTCTAATGGGTATGGTTCAGAAATTGGGTATTCAGGCTCAATAAAACTACCTGATGAATCTGTAATTTTTAATTTATAAACTCCGGGTACGCCATAACCAGTAACAGAAATGGCTTGAGAATTTTCACCTTGAAGTTCTTCGTAGACAGCTGGATTTGAAGAGACTTGCTTGTACCATTGATATTGATAACCACCCGTTCCGCCTTGAACTAAACCAATTTGAATTTCTCCACTACAGGAATTAGCTCTGTAGGCAACAACAGTTATTGGATCTACAAAATTAACAAGGGATTCAAAAGAAAATGAAAAAGCAATTGAGGCTATAAAAAATAGTAATGGAATAAATAATTTTCTAGACGGCCTCATTGTATTCGTTAAATTCTGATTTAGGATGTAGGTATTGAGATAAATTAATTGTTACAGATATTTCCTTAGGCTATGTATTTGGATAATTTAATTTCAAACATTACGCTTTCATCTTTTTGTGAGGTGTGAGGTTGATCCTGGTTTAATTCAACTCATTTAGGTGTATCAAAAAGATTGATGTATAGTAGTTACCAACTTCTTACACATTATTTCTTTTTAGATCGCATGTTTTCTTAAATAAGATTCATTTTGATTTATTGTAAAGAATTTAAAATTAAGTTAAATATCTCTGAATGTAAGTAATGGAAGGGTTTTACAGAAAAAAGTAAAGAATGATTTGTGCTAATTATTAAAATCAATCTATAAAAAATATAAAAATATGATTTTTTATTTAAATAAATAACTTTAAAAAATTTGTATTTTTGTGATATTTAAATAAAAAATAAAATTTTTTTTGAAAATATTTTTTCAACTTTAAGGTTGGGGTTAGTTACTTTTTTTTGGTCTACTGACTAGATTTTTCCAATCCCGCCATCCACTGAATACCTTCCCCCTCCTGAAATCAGCAAGGAT
>CAZXZK010000155.1:0-690 GCA_964645295.1 uncultured Cytophagales bacterium
GTTTGTTTATTGATATACCCCTCCGTTACTTTGAAGGGGTATTATTTTTCATATTATTTTATTCCTTGATTATTTTCAAATTATACCCTTTCACATTTTTCTCCATAGATTGAATATTCAAAATATATTGCCCAGCAGGTAATTGTTTTAAGTTAATGGATTGTCCATTGGTTATACCTGATTTTGAGAAGACCTCTTGTCCTAAGGTATTACTAATCCTAATATCTACTTTATCCCCAAGATCTTGATTAAATGTAATCGTCAAGGATTCATGGAATGGATTAGGATAAATTTTCGTTGAAATCTCATTTAAATTTCCTAATATAATTCCATATTCACCTTTAGAAAATTTAGAGTAGCACCCATTTTGCCCTTTTGATCTTACAGTATATACTCCTGTTGAAGTAGCCTCGATTGAATTTGATTTTTCACCATTAATAATTTCTCCATCTAAAAACCACTCATTTTCATTTTCATTTGATGAGTATAATGTTTTGTTGTTTCTTGAAATTATTGGAGTTTCAGGTTGCTCAAGAATAGAATAATTTATCAAATGTCCTTTTTTATATGTTTCCTCCCAAATGCTGAGTAGTTTGTCTATCATACGAAAAGTATTATACAATTGATATAGTACAAACATAAACAACTTTGAAATTTCCAGCAAATAAAAAAACCGCTACACTATAATAG
>CAZXZK010000155.1:700-1872 GCA_964645295.1 uncultured Cytophagales bacterium
TGTTTAGTTTCATGATTGTAATTTAATTTTAATGGAAACTTCATTACTTTTTTTCTCGGCTAACATAACTGTTTATAGTAGTCGGATAATTTTTTCCTTAAATTCTTAAAAGAAAATTATATGATTAGCCTTTTATCCTGTTCTGTCATTGGTAAAAAGGTGATGTTTAAATAACCTCCACTGGCATTGTCATCAGCGACTATTTGAGGCTTTCCTTTTATTATTTCAATAGAATTTCTATGCAAATGCCCCGTAAAAATACCTAAAAGATTTGGGGCATTAAAAACAGCCTTGTGAAAATTAAAGGTTGTTTGAGTATGCCCACTTTCAGGCCATTTAGGACGTCTTTCTAGGTCAAAATTACGATCTGAGGAAGCTCCCCAATTCGGATTTCCACAACCAAAAAAAACATTCTTTCCTGGGGCATACATTGGGATATGAACCAATAAAACCAACGGCATTCCACTAACTACTTGTTCTTCAAAAAAAGCTAATTGCTCCTCATTAATTTGATATGTAGAATTATCAATGGCTATGAATCTAATTCCTTTAACATCATAAGTAGCCATTAAAGGGTTATTACCTTGATATAATGGTAGTAATCGTTTTTCAATCCATGTATTACGTAAAGACTCCAACGTCCCTTCCATCCCCTCATAATGCCAATCATGGTTTCCAGCTGTATAAATGTATGGAATGCCTGTTTCCTTCAATTTTGAGAGCACCCATTCTATTGCTGCTTCCGAAGGAAAACTGAAAATATCCCCAATCAAAGTAATCACATCCGCTTTGGCTTCTTTTGCAAATGCAAGAGTTTGTTCAAAAGTTTCTTCAGGATTTGTACTTTTTCCAGTTATAAAATGTTTGGTTTGGTTAAAAGCTTTAGACATTCGATTACTAAACTCCTGATAGGGTATCCCTCGTTCATCATCTTTAAACAAATGTGTGTCGGCGATATGGACTACTTTTACAGCATCTTTAATGGCCAAGGCAAAGGTTGTTAATACCGTCAAGAGTGCAAATACAACGGTCCAGATGAATACACGGACCAAGGGTTCGCGCACTCGTGGGTCGGTGACGATCTTGGAATAGTTCTCAAACCAAATCGGTGCTCGCCAACCTGGTTCTAAAATCGCTGCTGAGTCATCTGCAAGCGCATAGTTACCACGTCC
>CAZXZK010000156.1:0-1847 GCA_964645295.1 uncultured Cytophagales bacterium
AAGGGCATGAAGAATATAAATAAGTAAACTAGATTTGCCGATAACTAAAAAATATGAATTCGATTGAACTCGAGAAAATTCTTTTTTAAGTGATAACAGTGATGCAATCCAAATAAAAGCTACAAGAAGATATTGGAATGAAGGGGGGTAGAAAATTTCGATATACCCCATTCTCACAGGAGTTTGCGCATCATTAAATGTAAAGAAGACTGTTATTGGTAGAAGCAATAAAAACAGCGGTCTGATTTTCAAAAGTAGCGCATCTATTTGGCTTCTGTTCATGCCGTAATATCTTCCTAAAAAGGCAAATGCCATCCATGGAAATAATGGAAACCATCCGTTTATAAGCCCTTGATTTTGAATATCGCTAAAACGAAACATGTCTGTTTCATTCCAGTTTAATTCATTTATTTCGATGTGATATTGCAGAAAATAATGAATAAAAAAGTAGGCCATTAGGGTCAAGCCTAAAAGTAGGTATAGCCGCAAATTAGAATACGGAACCAAACTATTTATAAGCCCAGCTACTGCAATACAGTATAATACATCAAATGTATAGAAAGGTATGATTCCCCAAACAATCGTGTCCACAAAACACGCGCTGCACAATAATGCTAATGACGTTTTCAGATTGGCACGGCCATCTTTAGATAGCGTGCTTGTAAAACCACTTAAAAAAATAAATAAGGGTGCAGCAAGCGACATAATTAGCCGCAGTAAAAAATGTGGTTCAAAATTGGCAGCACAGGGAAAGGCATTCGCAGAAATCATAATTACGATTGCAATTGATCTCATTAAATCGATTTCTGAAAATCTCTTATTTGCCAACTTTTCTATTTAAACAACTAATTTACTCGAATTTTCTGCTGTATTCTAATAAAAAAACTAAGCTTTGATTTGGCCCTCTGGCATAGGCTTATTTGAGATCGAATGTATTTCTTCAATTGCTATTTATTTTTTCAAATACTCTCTCAAAGTTATTACATTCTTTGACTTCTGCTTTGGTGAATTTTTTCATGCCTGCTTTTTCAATTTCTCTCATTTTTTGCTTTAATTTTTTAGCATAATCTTGTTTTTCTTCAGGTAATTCTCTAATTGATTTTGCCTCACCTTTATTTTCAATAATAGCGTCAATACATATTTCCATGGCATCTATATAATCACAGGCTGTATGTAAACTTGACAATTTGATTTCTAAAGGTTTTTGAGAGCAGCTTGATAACATTATTGAAGTAAAAATTACTGCCCCAAAAATCATTAATAACTTTTTCATATTGTTTAATTTTAATTGTTGCCTACTCTTTAATGGAGTTTCGGCATTCTCCGTTGTATTGTGGTTTATACTTAACTATAACTTTTCCCATTTCCCTGTTTCTGATCTATATGGGATGACATGTGTCCATTTGAATCTATCGGGCTGGGATCCAAATAAGGTCCATCGTTCTGATTCTCCAATTTGCCCGCCACAGCCACCGCCTTGATTTTCCAACTCAATAGTATAATCTATGATGCCGTCATTATCAATATCTTTTATTAATAATGGTTTTTTATTTAAATCCCATTCCCAGGATGAAAGAAACATATCGGACTCTTTGGAGTACACATTTAGACTTTTGTCCTCCTCCTCTATGCGGTATGACTCACAAACCTCTTTAAGCAAGCTTTTTTTTAGAATTGGATATAACTGCTCAAAATTTAATTTTTGGTCATTTTGAGAATTTGTGATTTGTGCATTTGCTGCTCCGAACATTAGCAACATTGTTGCCGCTAAAAATAACTTTTTCATTTATTTTAATTTATTAGTTATTTCTAAAATTAAAAAAAACCTGGAATAAAAAAATTAATGC
>CAZXZK010000157.1:0-699 GCA_964645295.1 uncultured Cytophagales bacterium
TTAGTAGATAACTTATTGGAAATATCGAACATAAGTATAACTCCAAGAGATTTTGAGTTAACAATTCAAGGAGTTAAATTTATTACAGAAAAAATAAAACTATTGTCTGATTAATTTTAAGGTTTTTGATCCTGCATCTGTTTTAACTTTTGCAAAATAAATACCACTACTTAGACGTTTATTAGAAATTTCAACCGAATTATTATTTGGTTTTAGTGACAAAACTTTTGTCCCAAATAAAGTAAATAAATCTACTGTCTCAATTAAATTATTTGGTGTCCTAACCGTCCAATTTGAATGAGAAGGATTTGGAAAAACAATCATTTGAATTTGTTCAAATTCATTAATTGAGGCTGTCTGATTGCAAACATCTCCAATACCATCATTATCAGAGTCTAATTGATCAGGATTTGATGTAAATGGACAATTATCCTCAAAATCAATAACACCATCACTATCTGTATCAGTTATATCCCTGAATATTGCGTTTTTAAATTCTGAGATTGTTCCAAATCCAATACTTTGAAAACTGATTTGTTTAGAATAATTTGGTGCAGCACTTAGTGGGTCTCCCTCTGGTGGCATTTTATCGTTTGAAAAAATTGTGAAACTAGAGTCATAAAAAATGTCATCATCATAAATAATTGATGTTCCATCTATATTATCAAAGCTAACAAGTTCAGAGCCTTCTGAACCCAT
>CAZXZK010000157.1:709-1837 GCA_964645295.1 uncultured Cytophagales bacterium
TGTTCCATCATATTCTTGAGAGCTACTTCTTACCTCCACAGAGAATTCATAAATTCTATCTGCATTTATCATAAAATCTAAATTAACAGCACCAACTTCATCAATATTTTCAATTAAAGACTCAATTTTAAGTACATCATTTGTTATTTGTGTAGAGTGAAATGGATTGTTTAAGTAGTGGGAATGAAGTTCACTTTCAAAATCACTAATTAAATTTAAGTTGTGTCTTTTCTTTAAAATAATTGAGTATGAATCTATAACTGAATCGTCAATTAACATTTCAACTTCCACATTAACTGAATCCTGGTTTTTTAAAACTGAATAACTTAATTGATTATTCCCTTCAAAAGACTCAGAATAAAATACATCATCTATGGTGACCCTATATGTTGTATTGTTATTGCTTAAATAATTTAGACTTCTAATATTTAGTGGAATTGTCGCGTCAGGAGAAATAAACCATAGAATATCTTCATCATGAATTAGTTCATCATCAGCCGAATCGAGTGATGTAATAATTTGTATAGCATCTTCAGTTAAAGTAAATTTTAAAACATTTTCAAAGAAAAGCTTTAAGTTTTTATTTGTAGCTTGTGAAAATGCTACGGCAAAATTTGATAGAGCTTCTTCAACACTAGAAGGATTATTCAATTCTTGTAAATTCTCAAAAAAACTATAAATATCAAAATCAAAGATTTGGTTTAGTGCTGAAAACAAACTAAAGCTATAAGCACCAAGGCCGCTAGGTGATTTTCCACGACTAGAATCTCTAGCTCCTATCAAGTCCCAACTAGCCCAGCAATTATAAGGATTAGCTTCTAAATCATTAATATATGCTCTAAATAATTTTAAATCCCATTTTAGATTCATTAAAGTTTCATTTAAAAATCTTTGAGACGGATCCGTCATAATTAAATCAAAAGCACTAGTTGTCATAAAACCTGCAAAACCTTCATAAAACCCTCCATTTTTGTCATCAGAATTTGGTTCAACCGGAAATTCTAATTTATTAAGACCATTATTGGAGAAATTTCTTCCAAATTCATAAGCAATAATTACATCCCGGTTAACATTAAGATCATTTTTTAGATTAAAAAAAATATTTTGAAAACTGAGACCCGCCTCTAT
>CAZXZK010000158.1:0-1807 GCA_964645295.1 uncultured Cytophagales bacterium
GAAGACATCTGAATTGATCATGTATTTTAGATGTGGCTTTGCTCCCCAAGAGTCATCACCGCCAACACCCATTTGTTTTTTATCAATAATCACTTGAATAAGGTCTTTTGGTTTAATTTCATTCAAGTGCTTTTGTGCTTTTTCAATTCCTCCGTCATAATCTGCAACAGTGTTTTGATGAACACTAAAAGAAAACCTTGGGAGACCTTCAAAAATGATTCCGTTCCCTGAATCATCTTTTAGAATTAATTTTTTTGTATCAATACGGGTACCGTTTTCTTGGGGTCTGGCGTACTCAAACTTCATATCAGATATTTTTTCTGTGTAATACCCCATAAAAGCAGATTCTTTACGATCGATATAATTTTCATGCGGACCTCGACCATACCATTCAACGGAATCAAATAGTGAATTTAACTGGAAAATGGTTCCTATTCTAGGGATTTCATTTCCAAATTGCTCACCCTTAAATTCTAATTTATTTGTTATTGTTATGCTCCCATTCGGTGAAATGTGATATTCCAATATTGAATATGCCTTTACGCTCGGTAAGAAATATCTTGTCAGGATATTATAACCATTATATTCTTTTTTTATTTTAAATGATTGTAGGTTTTGTTCATAGGATGCTTGCTTCCATCTTATAAGCCGCTCAGGCATTTTATTTCCATAATCATTGTCTGTAGGTGCCCTCCAAAAATTTGATTTAATTGGCATTAGCAGCTGGTTGACACCACTAACTTTATAAGTATCTAGTCTCCCAGTAGATTTATTGAAGGCAATTTCTAAATTCAGCTTAGAAAAATCAAAAGAAACTCTCTCTGGTTTATCATCAATTAAAATCCTTGAAAATTCTTCTAGATTAATCTCCCCTTTATCAATATTTTGACCCAACCCCAGTTCCAATTGTTCTTGAAATTCAATGTGTCCCTTCTTAAGAAGTTGGGAGTCTATATTTCTAATACCACGCACATTTACATAATAGTCCCGATCCGGTAAAAGATTATGATCGAATTTTAGCACAATAACATCTTTTTCTTGTGGGTTTGCTGCTAATTTTTGGGAAAAGGACTCTACGGGCATTCCATCTTCAATCAACTCTATTTCTGCAGTAATGTGTTCATTTGTTATAAAAAAATTTTCATTGAAGATGGAGATATTATTTTTCTCTTTAGAAACCCAAGTTACTAATGCATTTTGATACACATGTTTCACTTCTTGCAAAGCTGGGTGAGGGGTGCGATCTGCATTTAATATCCCATTCATACAGAAATTACCATCATTATGATATTTCTCCGGTGAAAAGTCACCTCCAAACTTCCAATATTTTATGTCATCTTCATCATAAGCTGCAAGTCCTTGATCAACAAAATCCCAAATAAAACCACCTTGTAATTGCCTATTATTTCGTACATATTCCCATTCGTCTCCTAGATTTCCATTACTATTTCCCATCGCATGGGAATACTCGCTCCAGATAAATGGACGATCAGGAAACTTTCCGAAATAGGTATTTTTTAATCTGTCTATTGGTTCATATGCCCATGCTAAATAATCTGTGTGAGGTTCAAGACTCATATCGTCATTAATCCATGCATAAAATGGATGCTCTGATGTTCTTTCATACATGACTGGTCTTGATGGGTCAAAGTCTTTAAGCCATTTGTAGGCTTGGACAAATATAGGCCCATCACCAGCTTCATTTCCTAAAGACCAACTTATAATACAGGGTTGATTTTTATCACGCTCAACCATGCGAACTATTCTGTCCAGGTGCATAGCATCAAATTCAGGTTTATAAGCTGGT
>CAZXZK010000159.1:0-1804 GCA_964645295.1 uncultured Cytophagales bacterium
ATCATGATTTTATTGGTTTATCCTTCCCTGATTGTCCATTCTCTTTCTAAAAATCTAGGATTATCCTATTTAGATTCAGTAAAATATTATTTTAAGGGTATTCGACCTGCTCAATTATTGGCTTTTTCTACTTCTTCAAGTGCTGCAACACTCCCATTAACCATGGAATGTGTTAACCAAAAATTAGGGGTAGATGAAGAAGTTTCCTCATTTGTTTTGCCGATAGGTGCAACAGTTAATATGGATGGTACTTCCTTGTATCAGGGTGTTGCCGTTATTTTTTTAGCCCAATTCCACATGGTCGATTTAACCCTTAGCCAACAAATTACCATTGTTTTAACAGCTACTTTGGCCTCTATAGGTACTGCCGCAGTTCCTTCAGCAGGTTTAATAATGTTAATAATTGTTCTAGAATCGGTTGGTCTAAATCCGGCTTGGATAGCCATTATTTTCCCTGTAGATAGAATTTTAGATATGATTCGTACGATTGTGAATGTGACAGGTGATACGGCTGTAACAGTTTTGGTTGCTTCCTCAGAAAATAAGATTAAAAAGATTGATTAATTATTTCAGCAGCCATTTTAATTTCATCCTCTGATATTATTAAGGGAGGAGCAATTCGAAGGCATTTATCATTAAATAAAAACCAATCTGTAATTATTCCTTTTTCAATGCAGCGATTAATAACGCCTTTTAACTGATCAAAATTATCCAATTCAACTGCCATCATGAGTCCTGCCGAGCGAATAGCTCTTATTTTAGGACTATTCAATAAAGATTTAAATAAAGCTTCTTTGGCAGGAATTTGATCCATTAAGCCTTGATTTAGAATAACCTCTATCGTGGCCAATGAAGCAGCACAGGATACTGGATGTCCACCAAAGGTGGTAATATGACCTAATACCGGATTATTCGTAAAGGCTTGCATTAAATTTTTAGAAGCAATAAAGGCTCCAATTGGCATTCCTCCGCCCATCCCTTTTGCGGTAAGTATAATATCTGGTTGGATGTTCATGGATTGAAAAGCCCAAAACGTGCCCGTTCTTCCAAATCCAGTTTGGATTTCATCAATAATTAATAAAGTACCTGTTTCCTTGCATTTTGTTTCTAATGCCTTAAAATAAGATTGGCTAGCCAATTGCACGCCCGCCTCTCCCCCAACAATTTCAATGATGACTGCGGCGGTTTTTTGAGTTATTATAGTTAAATCCTGGATTTCTCCGTGACGAATATGTTTGATATCTGGCAATAATGGTCTAAAACTATTTTTGAACTCTTCTGAACCGGCTAAAGATAAGGCACCCTGAGTGGCACCATGATAGGCATTGAAACAAGAAATTATTTCTGTTCTTCCGGTATATCTTTTTGCTAATTTCATAGCCCCTTCGGTTGCCTCAGTGCCAGAATTCGTGAAAAATACCTGTTCTAATTTGGGAGAATTAGAAATTTCAATGAGTTTTTGGGCAAGTAAAACTTGTGGACTTTGTACATATTCACCATAAACCATCGTATGCATGAATTTATCCAGTTGTTTTTTAATAGCATTCACTACCTGAGGATTCCGATGCCCCACATTTGAAACCGCTATTCCTGAAATTAAATCAATGTATTTTTTTCCCTTTTCATCAATTAAATAAATACCATCGGATTCTACTATTTCCAATAAAAGCGGAGAGCCGGAAGTTGGTGCCAAATAATTTATAAATAATTCTCTATGAGATAAATGCATGCTTAAATTTACTTAAAAAAAAATTTTAAATGGAAATTTTAAATATATTTGAAGTTAAATTTCCTAACCTCTATG
>CAZXZK010000160.1:0-1745 GCA_964645295.1 uncultured Cytophagales bacterium
TTCAGGTGCCAGTGGCCGCAAGGCCGTGGAAGTTCGAGTCTTCTCCTGGGCACCAATTATTTATATAATATTATTATTTATCAAATATTTATATATTTTTATTAATTTATTATCCACCTTTTTATCCACCTTGTTGTTCAGATATTTTATGACCAAGAATCAAGACTCCGAGAGCATAAGAGCAGATAAAGCTGCAGTTTTCCTTGAAAATTTTATTAGTTATAATTTCGACTGGATAAGCAGTTGGTTGTCAAAGAGGGGAAATGAAGCATTAGATGCGGATATGCTATTCCTGCAGATAAATAAATATCATTTAGAAGATGGTTACAATTTCAACAAAAATACCGCCAAAATTGTACTGGATCTATTTTACAAGATGCCAGGCGGTAAAATTGCTGCTGGTGTTGTATTAAACAGTTACATTGAAAATAATCGAAAAATTCCAGCCGTTTTTTCAGAACTTCATTCAGATATTTTGCTAAATAGAGTGAACAAGTTTTCAGAGGTAACTGCCAATCGCACAAAGGATAGGCGTGATTATTTGTTGGCATGGCTTACCCACCTATTAAATATACTCTTTCATCTACCATTGTCTCCTCGATCTAATAGAAAATCAGAAGATGGGAATACTGCCGTTGAAATTGTACATAAATCTTTGGGCCATCATTTTAATGATCATGGTTTCGGGAATATAACTGCTCGCGCAGTTACAAAGGCCCTTACAAGGTTTACTGACCGTTATCCTTTTATTGCCAATATTTAAGCGTGCTACACGGATAGTCATTCATTTGTAGCACCCTGATTTCATTCCTCTTGGATATGTTCATTCAGAATCAACCAAGAGGTGTCATAATGAAATTTTACCGAATAAATGATTTGGTTCCACTTACAGGGTTGAGTCGTTCAACCATTTATAGGCTTGTTGAAAAAGGTGAATTCCCAAAACCGGTGAAATTGAGTGCACGTGTTGTCGGCTGGGAAGAGGATGCTGTTTTACATTGGAAGGCATCAATCATTGGTTCAGATACCAGAGAAGTGGTAACTGGAAATGAATAAAACCCACCTCAGACTATCGTTGTTAGAAAATGGCTTTCACCCAATTCCAATCCTTGACGGCACCAAACGTCCAGCTCTAAGGAACTGGAATAATTTTAAACACCACCCAAGTGAAAATGAAATACGGCAATGGGAAACGCACTACCCGAATGCATCAGGCACAGGGATATTGTGTGGAGAAGTCGTTGCAATAGACATAGATGTTTTGGACGAAACCCTTGTCACAAAAATTAGAAATATGATTTTTAATCTTATTGGTGAAGCCGCTCCGGAGAGGCAAGGCAAAAAGCCTAAGACCTGTCTGTTATTTCAGTCCAAGAAACCCATAAAAAAAAGAAGCACAAGCCGTTTTGGAACGGTATTTTCACAAAATCATCAGGTTGAGGTGCTTGGGATAGGACAGCAAATCATTGTTGATCATATTCATCCGGATACTAACCAGTCTTATATCTGGCTGAACCATAGTCTTGAAAATTTGAAATATGATGAATTACCCGAGATAACCCCGGCGCAAATTGATAAAATTCTAATTGCCTCGGAAAATGTGTTCAAAGATGCAGGACTTACCTCAGATAAAGAAGTTGGCATGAGAACAGTTTCTTTAGACAACCCATGCAAAAATGATACTTATCCATTCATTTGCGACCAAGCGAATGATTTCAAGAGGGGTTTTGAAATAGTTAAAAGAA
>CAZXZK010000161.1:0-1734 GCA_964645295.1 uncultured Cytophagales bacterium
GATTAAGGCGCACATCTCTTGCTAATTCCACCAACAATTAGGCTACTCATCAGCAGAGATACCTGTGGTCATTGGTCAACTTGTAGGTCAGGTTAGCCATCCCTATCAAGTGAGGTATGTAGAAAAAAGCTAAAAATTCTGAACTGCCCTTCACTATCAGGCCTCCCCCTACCTAATTGTAGATCACTTTCATCCAGGCTAGGTCGCATGTATTTTGGGGGTATAACCCAACCTATTCTAGGCTTTAAAAAAATTGATACCCCCCTAAATACAAGATTTTTTTTGACTTTTTTGTAAGTACCCCATTATTCAGACAGTTAATACTTTAGATAATGGTTTGTTAAGCACTTTTTCTTTCCATTCGATAGGAGTTAAATTTCCTAAATCCATAAGATGGATTCTTGAAGGCTAAATCCTGCAACGCATCAATTACCTCAGTATCATCTTTCTTGCTTTGATAATAATATTATTGTGATCGAGGTAATTTGGTAAGCTTACAGGCCCTACTAACGGGTAAATCATACTCCTTGACGATTTGCTCCGTCAGTTCCCTTTGCTGGTAGGGCCCCAGCCTTTTTTTGATATTACATCTTTTAATATGGAATGATTTAAACTCAAGTCAGCGAACATTCGCTTTAGTCTAAAATTCTCCTCCTCAAGCTCTTTTAATCGCTTAATATCACTGACAACCATTCCACCATACTTGTTCTTCCACTGATAGAATGTGCCTTCGGCTATGGAGTGTTCTCGGCAAATATCACGGACACTTCGGCCGCTTTCCTGCTGGTTCAAAATTGAAACAATCTGCGTTTCTGTAAATCGGGTCTTATTCATATGAAAATTTAAAACTAAAGGGTTTTCTTCAATTTTAAACTGTCTGCTTTTTAGGAACACTTACAAAACCACTTTGCTTAACCGCGTCTGAATTAGCGAGGTTCTCCAAAATATTTTTGAGTAGTTTTTCGTTTTTTTAAAAAAAATTCTTCTTAATTTATATGTCTAAGTTGATCGGAATTGATTCAAATACATGTTTATGGGAAATTTAATTGGCATAATTCTTTTTATTGTTTTCGGATTTTACTTATATAAAAAGATAAAACGTTGGTTTGAACCTATCGGAAAAGAACAAGGGATTACTAGAAAAAAAATTAAGGAAAGAATTTTATCAGGTGAAGCTGTCCCGCACTCTCACTGTCATCTTGTAGGAATTAGAGAAGATAGTTCATGGAAAGAAGGTATAGATTTATACATCCAAAATGAAAAAAACTGGGAAAGTAAAAAAAGCGTCGAAAAGGAAGAGTGGGAAGTATGGAAAAAGGAATTAATATCTGAACACGGAGAAAGAATTGGCTCAAAACTAGCAGACGGAGAACTGGCTGTTGGGATGAATTATAATCAGGTGACTCTCTGGTGGGGAGGAGAAGAAGACAAGAAAATTTCTGAAGTGATTAACAAAAAAGAAGTTACAAAACTGTACTTCGGAGAATCCAAAAACAGATTGGGTAATGAAAAATACTCTTATGAAGTAACTCTTGAAAATGGAGAGTTAGTTGGGTGGATAGATCTCGAGAATAGAAGGAGTCAAAGAAGTTAAAGAAGATGGTACTGCATCCAATACGTTTTTATCCATGGTAAAAGGAACGTTTGAAGGTGATATACAAGTCAGAAGGGTATTCTTGTTTATATACATCTGATATTGACAAATTTCATAATAATCTAATTGTAAATTCTGTA
>CAZXZK010000162.1:0-1716 GCA_964645295.1 uncultured Cytophagales bacterium
CTCACTAAGCAGACTGGAACCGAAAAGCGGCCGGCAGCAAAAATCGATTGAGGGATTGAATGCTATCCCCTAAAAGTTAGCCATTAAGTCAAAAAAGGAAGAGCTTTTAAAAAAGATGATTTAATTTTTGTAACAGAATCATAATATGTAATTTTCCGACGTGGATTTACAAGCAAATAAAAGCAGTGTACAACCATCCAAATTCGAAATATTGTGGGAAGGAGGGGGTAGGCACCAGATATAAGAAACGGGGGAAAAAAGTTTAATACAACGAAACAAAATTTCTAAAAAATGATACTACTCAAATGTGATTTCGGAAATAAAAAGATTACCAAAGCCCTTGTTGATAGTGGCATTATTCAGAATATTAATCAAGAGGTATTCAACAACTTTGATGATGTGAAATTTTTTGATTTTTTATTCTTTAAAATTGAGGATGCTTTACCCACCGACAATGACGAAAAATATTTTTCCAAGTTTTCTCAATCAGATTATGAAGGAATTTTCAAATCCTTTAATCTAACAAAAGAGGAACTTGAAAATCAAAGAAATTATATTGATGCATTTACTTTCTCCGATAAGTTTTACAGACCAAATATTGATATTGATTATTTAGAAGAAATAGAGGGTGAGGCTTTAACCGGCTCAGTGGAATGCTTTCCCAAGTTCACGAAAAAAGGGGTTTTATGGGATGTTTCTAGCGACGATTGGGATGAAGAAATCTATAGAGTTTACTCTGGAGTTACCTATCGGCAATTACAAGAATTTAATTTATCTGAATTATTGAGATTAATAATAAGAGAAAATATCAATGATGAAATTCTAACTGAAGAGGATATTCTAGAATGGTATCCAGACTGGGAGGATGATAAAGAAATTGTAGTAGATGAGATCTGGGATGAACTCAAAAGAATTAATTCAAAGGAAACTCGACTAGGAGATTTAATTTAAACATAAACTTATACTTTACCTAAAGTGCGCTTCCTAAGACTCTTATTTAGTTAACGGACATTATATTTTTCAAAAAAACCAAATATTCAAAGCATATTTTATGGATTCAATTAAGATTGGAAATCAAACTTGGATGTTGAAAAATTTAGATGTGGATACCTTCAGAAACGGAGATCCAATTCTATGGAAAAATCAGATTAGGCAGATTTAGATCTGGCTAGGAGCCTTATATTCAAAAAATAAAATTCTCCCTAAGGAAAAGTCAACGAGAGACAATTTCTTAGGGAGAATTTTTATTTCTTACCAGCAAAATTTTTCCTGCCTCAACTCGGTTTCTCCATCGAAAAGATAAGCTACAAGTTTGCCTTTTTTTGCTACGCTATAGTCCACGCAACATACATTGGGTGCTTGCACGATTGGCTCCTCCCCCTCCAACCAATAGTGCCCAAAGAATACCGGCTTCTCTTCGGAAGAGTAGCCTGCTGAATAATCCTTTGGATTTACCTTATTGGCCTCAGATAGGTTCAACACATCCACTGGCTTAACAGCCATTTCCTTGAGGGATCTCCCTTCATTAGATTCCCACCACTTGACCCGCACTTTACTTCTTTTATGATTATCACTATCAAAAAAGACTGTATTTTCTGGAAGCGGCAATTCCTTCCCCTTCAACACAATCTCTACAGCCTCGTACAAGGGATTGTCTTTCTTGGCGGAAAGCTCCAAATGCGCTTCTGTTAATTTGTCACCTCCAAAATAGGTCTG
>CAZXZK010000163.1:0-1698 GCA_964645295.1 uncultured Cytophagales bacterium
CCACCGCCAAAGCCTCCCATTGCTCCTCCGCCCATTCCATTACCATTGCCCATTCCAGCGCCTCCAAAGCCTCCCATAGAGCCACCCCCAAAGCCGCCAGAAGAACCGAAGCCACCACCGAGACCTCCATTACCCATTCCTCCCATCATACCGCCTGTGTATCTTGAAAATTGATTGATACTTAAGATAGGTCCCAAAACAGACATTAAATCAACTGGATCAATAAATGTCAATGGAATTCTTTCCCAAATAACATTACTGGTTGATTGAGATGTTGTGATATCAGGCACAGGATTGAAAGGTGTAGGTGTAATGATTCTCACTTTAACAATGTATACACCATTCTCTTTGATATAAGTCAAAGGTTCAGCTGCTGCTCTCATGATAAGTTTAAGGGCTGTTTCAAATGGAAGATCCTTAATGTTCATAGAAACAAAGCCAGCAACATTATTATCAATGACATAATTCTGAACACCACCCTGCTTAAAAAGCATTTCTAAAGATGTTCTAATAGGAGCATCTTTTAGCTCCAATGTAATCGGAGAAATATTGGTATCTTGAGCATATGCCATCGGCCCCATATTAATAAATAAACCAAACAACAAAACCAATAAAATTTTTTTCATTTTTATTGTCTCCTTGAAATAAAGATATAATTTATATATTATCGTATTTTTGATAAAATTATAACATAATTGAAAAAAGCCCCGGAAGAACCAGGGCTTGATAGCTATCAATAATTGCTTTTCACAACTATGACCGCAGTTTCGGCGCGGTATCCCTACATTGGTCTAAATCATTCAGGAATGAACAATTTAAATAATGCAATCAATTATAGAGTTTTTGATTTTTTATTTTTGGACTCTGCAGATTTTGCTTTTTCTCTACCAAGTCTCCTCAGATTAGCTAATGTTTTTTTGTCAGCTTTTATCTTAGCAGATTTTTCAATTGCAAGTTTATCCAAAACATTATTTAATTCTTCACCATAATGGTCTTTAACCTGTTCTACAACAAATTCTCTTTTACCATAAGGGAAGATTTTATGTTCTCCACCTAATTCATATTTTACAATAAAAGTTTCTATTCCATCAACACAAATCTGGCCATTGTATTTTAATTTTTTTACTTCTTCATCAGTGCCAGTATAATCAATCTCAACAAATCCAAAGCTTAGTTTCATGCTATTATAGAATATAAAAATTAATTTTTAAGAAGTTTTTGCAATACTCTCTATTTATAATAAACATATGAAAACATTGTTATTTTGTACAGCTTATATCCCAGGCAATGTAAATAGATACATTGATTGGATCAATTATTATTCAAATGTATACCCTGAGTTTGATCTTCTATTAGTTCATGATGGCCCTTTAGACCCAGTTTTAAAGCAAGAAATCATTGATAATACAGAAGGGCGTGTTGATGAGAATAATTTCAAAGATTTTGATACTAAATTAGAACGAGAAGTTCATTGGGTTTTTCCATCTTGGTATAGATCTTTCTATTATGCTATTAAGGTTGGTCAGCAAAATTATGATAAAATTATTCATATAGAAAGTGATGCATATATTGTTTCTGAAAGATTAAAACAATATATGAAAGAAAAGAATAATGGTTGGGTTTCTATGTTTAGTAAAAAATATAAATTCCCAGAGAGTGCTATCCAAATTATCAATAAAGATGTTTATCATTTATTAG
>CAZXZK010000164.1:0-1682 GCA_964645295.1 uncultured Cytophagales bacterium
CAAAGGCTTTCCCTTGTTCAATTCTATCCTGCCAATCACCGCCATTACTTTGAAAGAAATTTACCCCTTCTTTGTATTCTAATACATTGTATAAGTATTTTTGATAAGCCTCTAGGCTTACAAGTATGGTGGAATTTATTTTTTTACTAAAACCAAAACCAAAGGTATTGGCTGATTCTGGATTAATTTTATTGGTGGCCGGTACCCATAAATCAGTTGATAAACCCAAACTAGAATTGGATAATAAATGCAAGTATTGCACATTTCGATTGAAGAAACCATAAAAATTCAAACCAGAAGAAAGGGCATATTTGAGGTTTATTCTAGGTTGAATACTTAAATAAGATTTATCTTTTACAAAAAAATTAGATGTGAAAAATCCAATATTTGAACTAAAACCGCTGGGCAGGTTTAGATTACTTTCTAAAAATAGGTTTGTTTCAAAAGTATTGATTAGTTGTGTTGGTGGAATTGAATTGATGTCTTGATTGCCCTTGGATGAAAAAATTTCTGGAGAAAACTGGTGATGGATTACCTGTAAGCCCCATTTTAATTGATGGTGGTTGGAAGAAAAATAATCAAAATCCAATTTTAGGCCTATGTCTTGGATTCCTGAATTTACTGCTTGATTTATAGTCGTTTCACTGATACTGGATTGACTTAATTTATATTCAAATTTGGAAAAATACAGAAGGGAATTTAAAAATAGTTTTTGGTTAATAATTCTATTCCAACGAGTTCCAAAGGTATTATTACCCCAAAAATACTTATATTTAAAATCGTTTTCTCCTTGATTATAACTGTCTCTCCCTGAATAAAAACTGAAATAAATTTTATTTTTTTCATTTAAGGTATAATTCCATTTTACTGTGCCATCGTAAAAACCATAATAAATACTATTTTCTCCATCATTTGTTGCGAGAAATAATAAATCAAGAAGGGATTTTCGGAAAGAGATTAATAAGGAGGAAGTATCTTTTTTTAGAGGTGTTTCAAAAGAAAAATTCGTTAAGATGGGGCCAATGGAATAAGTTAGATTTTTATTTTTTTGATTACCTTCTTTTAAGCTAATGTCAATCACCGAAGAAAGTCTTCCTCCGTAGGATGCAGGGATTCCACCTTTTAGGAAATTCACATTTGAAATGGCATTTGTATTAAAAATAGAAAGAAAACCGAAGAGGTGGTTAATATTATAAACGGGAATACCGTCTAATAAAATCAGGTTTTGATCTGTGCTTCCTCCACGTACATATACACCGCTAGAACCATCTGTACCTGATTGAACGCCTGGTAATAATTGCAGGGTTTTCATAACATCCGATTCCCCAACGAAAATATTGGCTTTTTTTATGGTTGATGCGGCTAATTTGAATTTTCCAGTAAGGGCATCATTTAATTGGGCGTTTCCTAGTTTCTCGGCGGAGACGATGATTTCTTGTAATTGAACATTTTCAGGGAGAAGTTGAATGGCAAGGCTTGTATCAGAATGTAAATTTAGAGATATGATTTTTTTCGCATAGCCGATGGAGGAAATCGTCAGGGTGGTATTTTTTTGGTTTGATTGGATATTGAAAAATCCATAAGAATTTGAGCTAACAGTTTCTTGATGAATTTGGATATAGGCTCCTTGAATTTTTTCACCATTGGTGGAATCGGTGATAATGCCGTTTATATTCCATTTT
>CAZXZK010000165.1:0-847 GCA_964645295.1 uncultured Cytophagales bacterium
CCCTTGCTCTACCTGGATGTGAAACTTTATTCCGGATTTCATTAAGTTGATCAAACCATTTAACTTGATTATCTTTTCCAGATTTAAACTCAGGGTCAGCATAGGTGTCTTTGAATATATTCCAATTGTTCTCGACTATTTTTTTATAGTCCAATAAGAATAAAAAATTCCAATGCGGTTCTTCATTTCCCTTTTCGATAGCCAAAATGGCCGATTTTTTTTGTATCTCTTTATGGACACCATCCAACCACCATCTATCTCCAAAATTCGCCTTCAGAGTTTCAAAAATATTCTCACGAATCGCATATTCTAACTTTTCAGTCAGTGATTTAGAATCTTCATTAAATTCACCTGAATTATCCTTAATCCATTGATCTAGGCCTTTGGGGTTAAAATCATTGTGTTTTTCGTTAGTTCTTTTCTGTAGCTCTCTAATTAGATTTTCAATTCCAGCTGCAGAAGTACCCATAGATTTAATTTGCTTGATCTTTTGATGATCAAGTGTTGATATATAAGTTATTGTGCAGTCTAAATATTTGAAAGTTTGATTTGCTATTTCCCCAAATGACGAGTTTATTGGATTAAGATTGCTTTTTTCAATAAGATGATCTATTATGTTATCGGTAATTCTTATGATTATCAATACACCAATATTGGTGGAGATTAAGCCCCCTTCACCATTTCCAATCCGCCATTGTAAATTCAATTTCTCTTCAACATAATTAAAAATTGTGATAAAAAAATTGAAGCATTTATCAAGCATTTTAGAATACCCTGAATTTTTTGGATCTACAAACAAATGACCCAACGATACAATACTATTTTTTTGATATTTTGGAAAGTAGTT
>CAZXZK010000165.1:857-1672 GCA_964645295.1 uncultured Cytophagales bacterium
TTGGGGCTTTCATTTAAAACTATTCTTCTATATAGTGGCGAATTGTCTTTTTCACCTAATCTTTGAACTAACTTAGCTTTTACTGAACTAATGGCATCTTTAGGTTTATCTGAGTTCCACATTAAATCAGCAGCAATTGGGATTAATACAGTCTTTGGAACTGGCTTTTGCTTACTGTTAATTTGAACAAATAATTCTACTTGTTTTTCTGGAGGCAAATTTTCAAAAGCAACAACTGGGATGGAATTTTTAAATTTCCATTTACTATTTGCGTATCCGTAAAGTCTGTGTTGTCCATCAATAATAAAGGCTGAATGATATTTTTTGGGCAAATGTAAAATTACAGGCTCTGTTATATCACTATCATGATTGCATGTTAAGCGGTCAAAGTTTAATGGATCTTCTTTAGGCGTTGAGATATTTATTATTATTGAGTTTGGAAAAAACCCTTGCTCATCCTCATCTTCCCTATCTAAAAACTGTTGTATTTCTTTTAATCTAGATTTCGACACCATTCTTTGATATCCATCATCCTCGGTATTTATTTCTGTTCTGTGAAGGATGTATCCAATTTTCAAGAGTTTTTCGGGTTCTAGTGAAAATGAGTAATATGTAAAACCGCCCATTCTCCCCTTAATTGCAGGAATTTTATTCGCTAATTGAGGTATTTCTTGGTTTTTAAATAATCTTCCCAACAATTGGTATTTAGATGCTTGCCCCAACCTTTCAATTAATTGTTCATAGTAATCTATATTATCTTGATTGAAATACTCAATATTCTCAGACATCAATCTTTCCTTATCATTTTCGGAGAG
>CAZXZK010000166.1:0-1631 GCA_964645295.1 uncultured Cytophagales bacterium
TTTGCTGGAGCCTTTTTCGCTGTTGTTTTTGGCGCAGCATCTTTTGGCTCAATAGCAGGTAATACATGAACAAATGAACGTCCTTTAAAACCTTTTTTGAAAGCAATGATACCATCCTTTAATGCAAATAAAGTATGATCTTTGCCTACACCAACGTTTTCTCCTGCATTGTGAGCAGTACCACGTTGACGAACAATTATATTACCGGCGATTACTTTTTGACCTCCGAATAATTTAACTCCTAATCTTTTACTGTGGGATTCACGGCCGTTTTTCGATGAACCTACCCCTTTCTTATGTGCCATATCTTTCTACTAGTCTAATTTATTTAACAGTGATTGATTCGATTAAAACCTTTGTTAGGTTCTGACGGTGTCCATTCATTTTTTGATAAGTTTTTCTTCTTTTCTTTTTGAATACTAAAACTTTATCACCACGAACGTGCTCTAAGATTTTTGCTTTTACATTTGCACCTTCTACTATCGGAGCACCAACTTTTACGTCTCCATCCTGGTCAACTAATAATATTTTCTCTACATCAAGGCTAGAACCTTCTGCTCCTTCCAATCGATGAGTGAAAATATACTTGTCTTTTTCAACTTTGAATTGCTGTCCAGCAATTTCTACAATAGCGTACATTCTTTAAAATTTAATGTGAAACATACCCACGAGGCCAGAAACTTTTTTCTTTTATTAGCCTTTAAAATGGGTTGCAAAAATAAGAATAGTTTTTGAAAAATACAAATTCCCTGAATCTATTTTATTTCCCTTGCCTATCTGCTTTTTTTATTAGTTTCTTTATTCTAATATTCAAATACCCCATATTGAGATTGAATCGTTAATTTTTTTGATTCAGCGGCTTCTACGCGTCCAATAATTTGCGCCGGTATTCCATAAGAATCAGCAATATTAATGATTGTTTGAGCCTCTTTTTCTTTCAAATAGATTTCCATGCGATGACCCATATTGAAAACTTGATACATTTCTTTCCAATCGGTAGCACTTTCTTTTTGGATTAAGTCAAATAATATGGGAGTTGGGAATAATTGATCTTTAATGATATGCAAATTTTGAATAAAATGCAGAATTTTTGTTTGAGCACCGCCAGAACAATGGACCATTCCGTGAATTTCAGATTGTAATTCTTTTAAAATAGTTTTTATTACAGGGGCATAGGTTCTAGTGGGTGATAATATTAATTTACCTACATCTAAGGGGGTTCCATCTACTTTTTCCAATAAATTTTTGGATCCTGAGTAAATTAATTCTTCTGGAAGGTGGGCATCAAAACTTTCAGGGTATTTTTTGGCTAAATATTTCCCTAAAACATCATGTCTTGCTGAGGTTAATCCATTGGATCCCATTCCGCCATTATAAAATTTCTCATAATTGGCTTGCCCGTCTGATGCCAAGCCAACAATAACATCCCCATCCTGGATATTTGCATTGTCTATAATTTTATTTCTAGGCATTCTTGCTATAACAGTGGAATCAACGATGATGGTACGCACCAAATCTCCGACATCTGCGGTTTCTCCTCCTGTACTATAAATTCCAATCCCATTTTCTCGAAGCATTTCTAATACTTCTTCGGTTCCTTGAATGATTTCTCCAATAACTTCTCCGGGTAT
>CAZXZK010000167.1:0-602 GCA_964645295.1 uncultured Cytophagales bacterium
AGAAATTCCATACACTTCTCAAAATTGATTAGATCACAGTCTCTATACCGAGCAAAACCTTGGTCCTCTCTTGGGTAGTACTTTTCCGCATATGCTGAATCACGAATATAGAAACATATCAATGGCTGATCTGGATTGAAGCCAATCTCTATAAGGTTTGCCCTAGCCAGTCTTTCTTCCTTTTCAGTGAAAGTGTAGTTCACTGGGGTATCATCCAAATATCTAAAATCTGTTGCTCTAATTGGAAATTGGATTAAATATTTTTCCCCACCGTACATAATTCTATTAACTAAAAAGACACCAAAAAGAAAAATACGTGGGACTAAGAAAAGTTTCTCTCGTACTATCTTTTCTAGAAAAATATTAGCCGATTTACCCGAGAGAAAAACTAGATCAAAAGTCTGTCAGATGGAGGTGATTCTTTATAAGCTATATGGAGAAAGTACTTTGCTTGGGATTGATCGGCTCTTGACGTTAGGAATTCCTGTTTATTGACATCCATAAACGAAAGTTTTTATATATAGGATGAGATTCTAAATATTTTTTATAACAGCTTGATTTGGATTGATACCAGACAAGCCCTGCTAATTTTTTAAAGGCAA
>CAZXZK010000167.1:612-1606 GCA_964645295.1 uncultured Cytophagales bacterium
AACCTGAAACCAGTCAAACTCCAGAATGAAGTGTCCGATTCTTTGATTGTAGATTCGTCCTACACGAATCAAAACTATTGGAGATAGAACCCGCTGAACCACAGCAAAAAATAAACCACAAATACCGTGAAATAAAGCAATTAACGGAAACACAATTATTTTTAAAAAAAGTGGAAGATTTTTATTTTTAAAAAAAAGATCTAATAACCAATTCGTTTTTATTTTCATCTTAGTCAAAACTCTGTCTTTCCGTATTGGATTCATAGCCGTTTCACTTTGCGCAATTAAAAGTCTTTAATTTGACCTTATTTTAAGTAAGAATTAACAATCATAAGCGATTTAAAAATTTCTATATCTAGGGAGGGGTCCATACTTTCAATCGGAGAACCAAACTTCACTTGAGGATTAACGCGAGCTTCACTAGGAATGATAACCTCACAAAGCGTAGATTGCTTTTCATTAATAACATTCTTAATTCCTTTCAATAAATCTTCTTGACTTGAAATCTTATTGTACCGTATTCCAAAACTTCTACAGATATTTTTATAATCAGGGAAAAACATATTTGAATCTGCATTTGAAGCAAAATACTCTGAACCAAACCATTGATCTTGCGTTTGCTTTATCATTGAGTATCCAGAATTATTCAACAGAAATATTTTTAATGGTTTTTTTGCTACTTTTAAAGTAGAGAGTTCTTGAATACTCATCATAAAACTTCCATCTCCGATAAGGGCAATAGTTTCATAATCATCTTGGATGTATAAAGATCCAATAGCTGCAGGAAGTGCCCAACCCATTGCAGTGTTATTAAAGTCATGGAACATTCGATGATCTTTTTTAAAAATCCATTCTTGACAAGCCCAAGCAACCGTACAGCCTGTATCCAGTATCACACGGGTCATCGGCGCACAAACATCCGAAACGATTCGTATGAACTCATAGGGATCTATTTGGTTTTCGATTGACCTAACTGGTTTTCTTATCAACTCTT
>CAZXZK010000168.1:0-1575 GCA_964645295.1 uncultured Cytophagales bacterium
CTACATGCTTGCCAATGCTAAAAGATGGTAAAATAAAATTTTTATAGCGAGAATCTTCTATGCTTATGTATGGAATTTTTTTATAAAAAGCTATTTCATTTATTATTGTTCTTTGTAATTCAGAAGTATCTAAGTCGAAAATATAATCAGGCTTGATTTCTTCTAAAAGCAACTCAGCTTTATCATAATTTAACATAAGCCAATATAAATTTTCCTCATATGTTGTGGACGGATAATAAAATCTATCATGAAAAGGTGTTGAGGTATGTTGAGATGACAAAAGTTGTTTATTAAGTCCTGAAAAATGAGTATATTTTTTTTCAATTTCTTCTAGTCTATTAAAATTTATTGATTTATTTATTCGCGTTTTTAAAAAATTTATATAAAGATCTTTAACATCATGAATATTTTCATTTTTAATTTTTTTTTTAAAAAAAAAATAAGTATTTTTATTAAATAGATTTTCATTAAGTGAATCTGCGGTCGATACAAAAAAATAATGAACATTATTATTTTTTTCCAATTCTTTACCTAAAAAATACATTGGAAAAGAAAACGTTTCTTTGCAAATTAAAAGTATAGTTTTATTTGATATCATTACTAGTTAAGACGTTTAAAACCGCTATGAGAAATATCTCCTTTTAGCAAACTGTTTATATCACGACCTTTTTCGCATTCACTAATTAAGCAAAAAACCC
Organism: uncultured Cytophagales bacterium; assembly: GCA_964645295.1. GTDB lineage: Bacteria > Bacteroidota > Bacteroidia > Cytophagales > Spirosomataceae > CAZVFE01. The sequence continues at coordinate 699 of CAZXZK010000168.1, forward strand.
TACCAAGTTCTTCAAAATACTCCTCTAAGATATCCGGCGTATGCTCTGTACAAACATAAATTGAATTTCCTGCCAAGAAGCCCTTGGATAACATTTCTTGAGTGATTAAAGTTTTGTAGGCAAGTGCATTTTTGCTATCAATTGAGAAATTAGCCAATGCAGGTAAACCCTGGTGAAAAATTTTTAAGTCATGCCGATTAGCAAGTTTTTGCCAACGTTCTCGGATTTCAATACCTATCTTGGTAATTGTTTTCCATGATTTTTCACGTTCCATAATCTCAAGTGTCTTCAATGCTGCTGCAGGACCAATTCTTTCTGTCCAAAAAGTACTGCTAATAAATGTTGATTGTGCTGCTTGCATAATTTCACGTCGACCAATAATTGCTGTTATCGCATAACCATTTCCCATGGCCTTACCGAACGTTGCCATGTCTGGCTCAACATTATATTTTTTGTGAAGTCCGCCAAATGTCTCTCTAAATCCAGAAGTGCATTCATCAAAAATTAAAACTATCCCATTTTGATTTGCTAGTTCACGCACTTTTTGTAAGAAATTGTTCTCTGGTCCATTATTTCGTTCAACTTCCATTTTAATTACCCCTATGTCATGATTTTTTATCAGAGCCTCTAACTCATCTAATCGGTTATAATTAAAAGGAAATACTGTTCCTTGCAAATCACGTGGCACTCCATTAGGTTCAAGGCCAGGTAATAAATGACCATCAAGCCCTTTTTTATTGCTCAAGTTCGCTGATAGATACCAATCATGCCAACCGTGGTAGCCACAAATTGCCACCTTGTCACGACCAGAGAAAGCTCTAGCAATTCTAATTGCAATTGCATTCGCCTCACCGCCACTTCGTGCAAATTTGACCAT
>CAZXZK010000169.1:0-1543 GCA_964645295.1 uncultured Cytophagales bacterium
TACAAAATTTGTTGATAAAACCTTCATTGAAGGTGGCAAAGAAGCAAAAGAACCAGTTTTGCTGAAGCTACTGGTTTATTGGCAAGAGAATACAGAAAACCTTGGGATAGAGGGATTCTTGTTTAAAATTTATAAAAGACTATGAAAAAAATATTGATAATCTTTGCCTTATTAATGGCATCCAATGTTCAAGGAAAGGTATTGATGCCTAAGATATTTTCAGACCATATGGTTTTAAAGTCCAATTCTACCATAAAAGTATGGGGATGGACGGACCTAAACACAGTTGAAATTTCAGTTTGGAATGATTGGGAAAACAAGGAAATAAAAACCAAAGCAGAAAGTGGTTATTGGGAAATAGAATTAAAAACCCCCGAAGCTTCAAAGGGGCATCAATTAATTATTAAAGACCCGAATTCTAAAATCATTATTGATGATGTTTTAATTGGGGAGGTTTGGGTATTTTCTGGTCAATCGAATATGGAATGGTCTGGGATAAAAGGCCAAGAATTACCGCAAACATTAGCTGAAATGTCGAATGCTTATAATGATGAAATCCGTTTTTTCTATGTAGAAAAAGCGATCTCTCATTATCCTCAAGATGAATTTAAATACGGCAAATGGGTGGTATGCAGTCCGGAGGAAATGTATCGATTCTCGGCAATTGGTTATTTTTTCGGTAAAATGTTGAATAAAAAACTAGGTGTACCAATGGGATTAATCAATTCCAATTGGGGTGGAACGAATGCAGAGTTTTGGCTGCCAGCAGAATTAATTTTAGAGGATCCAGAACTAAAAGATAATGAAACTAAATTCTCCAAGCCTTCTTGGAAACCTGGTTTTTCTGGCTCTCTGTATAATTCTATGATTCATCCTATGCGTAATTATTCGGTATCAGGGGTATTATGGTATCAGGGTGAGTCAAATGTTGAAACCTATTATAATTATTCGAAAATAATGGAAAAATTAATTTCCAATTGGAGAAGTTTTTGGGGAGAAAATTTGCCTTTTTATTATGCTCAAATTGCTCCATGGAAAAATTATTCTGAAATTAAAGGGGCATTATTAAGAGAACAGCAAACAATAAACTTATCAATTCCAAATACTGCTATGGTCATTACACATGATTTGGTAGATGATATAACCAATATTCACCCTAAAATGAAAATTGAAGTGGCCCAACGATTTTATTATATTGCAATCAAAAATGTCTATGGAATAAATGATGGGCCAACTGATTATCCGATTTATAAAAGTCATAAAATTGAAAAAGATAAAATCAGGATTGAGTTTTCAAATGTTGAAGAAGGTTTAATGGTCAAAGGAGAAGAAATAGAGGATTTAGAGATAGCAGGAGATGACGGAGTATTTGTTCCAGCCCAAGGAAAAATTGAAGATAAAAGTCTAATTGTATATAGTGAGCAAGTAAAAAAACCTAAACATGTTCGTTTTGCCTTTCATAATGATGACATGCCAAACCTTTTCTGTAAAAATGGATTACCTGTCAATTTATTTAGAACTGACAAATAGGATTATTCATCTT
>CAZXZK010000170.1:0-831 GCA_964645295.1 uncultured Cytophagales bacterium
ACTGAAAACAACAGAAGTCAAAACATCAATTTCCCCATTGATTTAACCAACCCTTGCCTCCCCTGCCAAACCCCAACTAAAATCACGCTTGCAGGAATAAAATCTAAAAACCGTGTAAATTTATTACCCTATGTATATGGAGGTTTATCTGGAGATCAAACCACCGGCCGACTGAAGTATGGAAAGCCCACAGCTACGGTTGGGTTAAGCGGTCTTTTTGATTTAAACAACACCACCTCTTTGGAATATGCCATCAATCCAGATTTCTCACAAGTAGAAGCCGATGTTTCACAAATTACTGCAAACAACACCTTTGCCATCTTTTTTCAAGAACGACGACCCTATTTTAATGAAGGAAACGACATTATTCAAACCGAATTGAATACAGTTTATACCCGTTCTATAAACAAACCCTTGCTTTCCACTAAATTAATCAGTCAGGGAGAAAACCAAAGATTCTATTGGCTCACCGCATATGATGAGGCCTCTCCCTATCTGATAGCAGGAGAAAATCGCTCCTATTTTGGTGAAGGAGGACCTTCTTATTAGAATATTTTTCGCTATCAAAGAACCTACGATCAAGGAACGAATGTTGGTTTTTTAACCACCAATCGTTTTTTTAAAGACGGTGGCTACGGTCATACCTTTGGTGTGGACGCACGCTATCGGTTTAAAAAGTCTTACACGGCGAGTTTCGAGTTCAATAAAAGTATTCTCCTAGAACCCACTCAAGATTGGATTGAAGAAACAGATCCCATTCGCGATAAAAATACCCAATTAGACGGTGAAAAGCTGAATGGTGATGCCCTATATTTTTCATTACAACGCAAT
>CAZXZK010000170.1:841-1515 GCA_964645295.1 uncultured Cytophagales bacterium
CCAAAATAGTGTTCGTTTTTTAGAGGCTTTTCATGGGTACCAGCATTTTTATGAGAAAGAAAATTTTGTCAAACAATTGGGAATTTATTTAGGAAGTGAAATCAACTTCAATTATGATAATCTGAGAAAATATTTGGATTTTGGACCGTCCGTAAGCCTTCAACTGAGTGGAAACATTCGTAGTGAAATGAGCTATACCTACATCTTTAACGAGGAGTTTTTGGGTTTTAATGGGGAAGACATGCAAGAATTTGAACTTTTCGTTTCTTATAATCCATCAGAGTCTGTGCGCCTTGGAATGTTTACAAGTATTGGAGAAGGCTTGCTTTACGATTCAGACAATCCAGCCGTAGGAAATAATTTTTTTATTGGAACATTCAATAATTTTCAAATCACACCCAAAGTAAGAATCAGCCCATCCCTTCGCTATTCGCAACTCAAAAACAAAACAGATGACAGCTATTATTTCTCTGGATTTATAGCACGAACCACTTTTAATTTTCAGTTCAATCCCAATCTATCCTTCCGACTGATTGGAGAATTCAACAACTTCGACAATACCTATTTTTTACAACCCTTACTAAAATGGAATCCCAACCCTTTTACCATTTTTTATATCGGGGGAACCAATGGGTATTCTCTATTGGATCAAAAAAACAGCTATCAAATCGAAA